>JAIRLL010000157.1 GCA_031259505.1 Tannerella sp. | reverse complement strand
CTATTGGTGTCCATTAGAATATGACAATATTATACGCGCAATAAGAAATATGGGATGGGCTAATGGACATTTTGGGATAATTCCATAATTTACAGATATGTTAATTCTGAAAAGCATGTGCGAAAAGATATTCGATTTTTTTTTCGATCAGGTCGTATATCGCAGCCAGTCCAGCATCAGCGGTATTTCGGACGGGTCGACGCCGGCCTCAATCAGGTCGGGGATATCGCGGTCGAACAGTTTCAGGAATTTCTCAAATTCGCCGTCTTCGTGACTGATGGCCGCATGATAGTATTCAAATGCATTTTTGGTTTGTCCCAGCGCCCATTCCGCATGTCCGGCATTAAGATAGTCCTGCGTCTGCGGATTGTGTTCCAGTATCTTGCCGTAGCAGTTGCGCGCCTGTTCATATTTTTTGCCCAGGAACGAACACCATGCGATGGCGCGCCATGCCCTCACGTTATCGCGTTCCATGTAGTCGGCCTTGAAATAGTATTTCAACGCTTCGTCATAGTCCTGCATGTCCATGTAGCAATGCCCTATGAGAATCAGCGCCTGCGTGCTGTCGGGCGTCATTTTTTCGTAGCGTCGGAAAAATTCGAGCGCCTTTTCCGGCTGTTTCAGCGCTTTGTAGCAGCTTCCTATTCTGCGGATGAGCCATTTACTGTTGGGATTCATTATTTCGGAGCGCAGATAGTCTTCCAGCGCTCCCGCCGTGTCGCCCAGCATCTGCCTGCAGTAGCCCAGTTTCTGGTAGATGGTCTCATCATCGGGATAGTGCGCAGGCAATAGCCCGTATATGGCCTGTGCGTTTTCGAGATAGTTTTTGCGAAGATACAGTTCCGCAATGCTCAGCAGGATTTCCGGATCGGAGAAATATTGTTTCAGGATGGGCAGGTTGTGAAATTCCGGCGCGCTTTTGAACACGTCGTCAAATTCCCGGCGTTTCGAGAAAAGCTTGTAGAAGCGAAACAGGTCCTGAACATACTGTCCCGTGATGCGTTCCACTTTGTTCTGCCTGCTTTTCAGCGCTTCGCCATACTGCCGGTTCATGGCGTCGAACTGGCTGTCCATCTGCATCGTCATCAGCCGCCGCTGCCTTTCGGGCATCTGCGACAGACTGAAAAACATCGAATACTTGTCCGAGTTGCACATGAACGGCGCCTTTTGCAGTATTTCGATAGTGGCAGGTCTGATGGCCGACTGCGAAACGAGCAGCGAATGTGTCGGCATGAACGGCAGAAACCAGTTGCTGACGGTGCGGAAAAACGGGAAATTCTTCAAGTCGACGAAGGTGGAATGCATCACGTCGACGCCTTCTTCCTGCAGATGGCTGTATTCCTCGATTTTTTTTGCCAGCGGACTGTTTGCCAGCACGTCGAACCATTCGGGATTCATGTCGTCTCCCGGATTTAGAAGCATGTCCGTCGTATCGGATTTCGGGCGGGACTTCATGACGAAATCTATCAGTTCGGGGATGATTTCGTCGCACATCATGAACGACACTCTTTCCGTCTCGCGCGTCAGGATGAATCTGAGCGTAACGGTCAGCAGGATGCGTTTGAAATCCGGCGCTTCGGCGAGGATGTCCAGCCGGTGCCGGATTCCGGGGTAGTATGCAGTGCGCCGGCTGTAGGTGTTGAGCGCAAGACATGTTGCGATGAGGGCGCGTATCCTGATTTCCTCGTCGCCCAGTTCTGCCGCGTCGAAGAGGAGATACAGTTTCTTCACGTCGAAACATGCCTGTAAACTCAGCAGAAGTGCAGATACGGTCAGACATTTTACGGCAAAAGGCAATGCCGCGCTTTTCAGTGCACGGCTGAGCGTCGCCGTATCGTCGTCGGTCAGATACGGCACAGTCCACAGCCACATGAACAGCCGGTCGCTGGACGCTTCGTATCCCGTCAGGGCTTCGAGGTCGTACTCTTGCAGCCTGTCCAGCAGGGCGCCGATTTCGACAGGCGAATCGGACTGCGCTCTCGCATACGTATAATATAATGTCTGCGACTCCCCGATCAGCGCCTGATACCTGAGCCGGTCGGCAAGTTCGTACGTTTCGATGCATATGCGGGTATATATCTGCTTCTGCATCGGGTCTTCGCTGCCGTCGGCATAATAGCAGAGCATGTAGCGGTACGTTTCCTGCAACTCGTCTGCCTTTCTCTGAAACGAAAACAGCTGTTTATCCGAAATCAGTGTTTGTATCTCCTCGAAAGCCGTCTTCAGCACGCCGCCAGCCAGCATGTCCATGATGCGGCAATATGCGTTATTTATCTCTTTTACAGTCATCTCTTCGTTGTATAAGCAAATGCAACGCCAAAATTATAACTAATTCTCCAATATTTCCCTATCTTTGCACACCAAAATAACCATATTCGCAAAAAAAAAAATGAATCATATTCGCAATTTCTGTATTATAGCTCATATTGATCACGGTAAAAGTACGCTGGCAGACCGTCTGCTGGAATATACCGGGACGGTTGAAGGGAAGGATCTGCAGGCGCAGGTGCTGGACGACATGGACCTGGAACGCGAGCGGGGCATTACGATCAAGAGCCACGCCAGTCAGATGAACTGCAACTGCAAGGGCAGGGATTATGTGCTGAACCTGATAGATACGCCCGGACATGTCGATTTTTCGTACGAAGTGTCGCGTTCGATTGCTGCCTGCGAGGGCGCTCTGCTGGTGGTCGACGCGGCGCAGGGCATTCAGGCGCAGACCATATCCAACCTCTACATGGCAGTCGAGCATGATCTCGAAATAATCCCGGTGATTAACAAAATAGACCTTCCCGGCGCAATGCCCGACGAGGTCGAAGACCAGATAGTGGAACTGCTGGGCTGCCGGCGCGAAGATATCCTCCGCGCAAGCGGGAAGACAGGCGAAGGCGTCTACGGGATTCTCGACGCGATCGTCGAAAAGGTGCCTCCCCCGAAGGGCGATCCCGATGCTCCGCTGCAATGCCTGATATTCGACTCGGTGTTCAATTCGTATCGGGGTATTATTGCCTATTTCAAGGTGGTGAACGGCGTGATTCGCAAGGGCGACCACGTCAAGTTTATCTCTTCCGGCAGGGAATACGATGCCGACGAGGTGGGTGTGCTGAAACTTGCCATGAGTCCGCGCGACGAGGTGCGTACGGGCGATGTGGGTTATATCATCTCCGGCATCAAGACGTCGAAGGAAGTACGGGTCGGCGATACGATCACGCATGTAGGCCGTCCGGCCGAACAGGCAATCGAGGGCTTCGAGGAAGTGAAACCGATGGTGTTTGCAGGCGTTTATCCGATCGATCCGGAGGATTTTGAGAATCTTCGCGCCTCGCTCGAGAAACTGCAGTTGAACGATGCCTCGCTGTCGTTTCAGCCCGAAAGCTCGGTGGCGCTCGGGTTCGGTTTCAGGTGCGGCTTTCTGGGACTGCTGCACATGGAGATTGTGCAGGAGCGCCTTGACCGCGAATTTAATATGGATGTGATCACGACGGTGCCGAACGTGTCGTATCGCGTATATGATAAAAAAGGGAAGTGTACCGAAGTGCACAATCCGGGCGGACTGCCTGACCCGACGATGATTGACCGTATCGAGGAACCGTTTATCCGTGCGTCGGTGATTACGCGAACGGCTTTTATCGGGCCTGTCATGACGCTGTGTCTGGGCAAGCGGGGCGTGCTGGTGAGGCAGGAATATATTTCGGGAGACAGGATAGAGGTGTTTTATGACTTGCCTCTGGGCGAGATTGTGATTGATTTCTACGACAAGTTGAAGAGCATCTCGAAGGGATATGCTTCGTTCGACTATCATCTGCACGATTTCCGCGAGTCGCGCCTCGTCAAGCTCGACATTCTGCTCAACGGCGAGCCGGTGGACGCGCTTTCGACGCTGACGCATGTGGACAACAGCGTGTCGTTCGGCCGGCGAATGTGCGAGAAACTGAAAGAACTGATTCCGCGCCAGCAGTTCGACATCGCCATTCAGGCGGCAATCGGTTCGAAAATCATTGCCCGCGAGACGGTGAAGGCGGTGCGCAAGGACGTGACGGCGAAATGCTACGGCGGCGACGTCTCGCGCAAACGCAAACTTCTCGAGAAACAGAAGGAAGGCAAGAAGCGAATGAAACAGATCGGGACGGTCGAAGTGCCACAGAAGGCATTCCTTGCCGTGCTGAAGCTCGACTGAGATAACCGCAGGCAAGTGGAGGGTGATCCCATTATGTAATCAAGCCGAAACAGCATCATTACCCCTCGCTGGAAGTGGATGAGTTTTGGACTTATGCTGGAGAAAAGAAAAACAAAGTATGGTTGATCTGTGCATATGACAGGGAGAGCGGTGAAATTGTATCTTTTGTTTGGGGCAGGAGAGATTTAAAGACAGCCAGAAAATTGAGAAAAAAACTCCAGGCCTCCGGGGTTAGTTATGATCGTATCCGTACAGATAACCGGGAAAGTTTTATTATTGTCTTTCAAGCAGATAATCATATAATTGGCAAGAAACACACGGCAGGAATTGAGGGGAATAATTTGCCGGTTAAGACACCGTATCAGACGTGCTTTTAGAAAAACCTGCTGTTTCTCTAAAATTATACTCAATCACTTGAAAGCTTTTAATTTGGCTTTCTTTTATATTAATTTTGGAGATGTACGGACTGTTCATCCACAGAGTTGAATTTCCTGCGCAGAAAATCGGAAAGCCCTGCGCGGAAAAATGAATTTCCTGCGCAGGGGTTTTCACGTCCCTCAGATGGCTCTGGTCAGGCGGTCAATATCCTGCTCGCCGTTTCACGGGGAGGCATAATATTTCTTCTCGCCTTCTCCTACTACGTCGGGCTGTCCTCTTTGAACTGCTTCAAGTTTAGTAGCCATTACAATACTCTTTTTACTGTTCATGATTCACCTTGATTCTCACTTCCCTGTCTCTGTTTTTACTTCCTTTCGCCGGGCAAGGCATTAACGGTTTATTATCGTCCAAAATATTTATCGGCAAAATCCATAAACCGCTCCCAATCATAATCAGTTACATCGTGTCCTCCCGTACGGATATGATAACCGATGTCATTCATTATCGGCTGATTCAGACCGGGTTGTATATCTGTTTCTAATCCGGAAAGTCCGTATAATTTATAAACGGAGCTGGCATGACAAGCTGACAAAAACTCTCCTTTGGGATCTGCCCAACGATCTTCTACTGCACTTGCAACATAAACCGGACGAGGAGCCATTAATGCGATGAGTTCGTGCTGATCGAACGGCAAGTCTGATTCATTGTCGGCATACAGTTTCTTGAAGGCCGGACAGAACCATGGAGGCTGGATAGACGATACCTGGGCTACGGTTTCTCCATATTTGCGTTTCGAGAGCGCAGCGCCGCCACACCCGGAATTATTGGATATGACAATCCGAAAACGTTTATCCTGTGCTCCTGCCCACAGGGCAGCTTTTCCCTGCCGGGAATGCCCCATAATCACTATCTTGTCTAAGTCAAATTTGTCCTGTGTTTCCAGATAATCCACAATACGACTTGACCCCCATGCCCATGCGCCAATAGCCTGCCATTCGTCGGAAGCATTGGAGTTCGGGTGATAATCAGGGAAAAGAGAGGCAATACTATGATCTCTCAGTCCACTTTTATCGGGAAAGATATCATGATAACACATCGTAGCAACTGCATATCCTCTGCCGATGATCTTGTCATAGCACCAACGGTTTAATTGACAGCCTCTTATCCAGTCTGGATCGCCGGCTTTTTTTACCAGATGAAAAGACGGAGGGAAAAAGATTTCCGGTTCCATCATCGTACTGTGATTCCCTTTAAAATTGTATCCCACAAATACGGGAACTTTGCCTTCTACATGATTTGGGATAACCAGCAGCAGGATTGCCTCAACCGTTTTTTGTTCGTTGCCAAACCTGAACTTTACTTGTCTGGTAGTAGCTTTTCCGCCCATAGCGTTCGGGTTTTCGGTCAGTGTTTCATAAGTGACGGCAATCCGATCTTCCGGTGTACGACCATACATTTGTGAAGCAAACATTTCCAGCAGTTCCGGACGGCGTACCTGTTCCCACTGTTGAACAGTAGTAACCTTCTTTCCATCGCTGCATTGCAAGACATCCGGCAGAACGTAAGAAGGTATTTTTAACTCGTCAAAATTGACTTCCTGTGCATAGGAGAATGCCGAAAATAACACACATGCAAAAATAAAAACATAAAGTCTCATAGGATAATATTTTTATATTTAAATAATAACTGACTATTTTTCAATCACTGTTCCCTCTGCAGGAACTTGTAAGAGTGGCACATTTTTTTCCGCTCCCGGATAGCCGATGTTCTGATTGATCCTTCCGGTTGTATTGGCATTGATCGCCGAAGCAGGGACAGGCCATAAAATATGATGTACGCTAATTCTATATTCTGCCCAACGATGTTTAACACCTTTATTATAGAAATTATTCTTAGCATTTACCCAGTCATACCAAAAATTAAAGCCTTCCTGTTTGATATTGGAGCCTGCGCCTCCGGGTCCGGAAAGATTACTTAAACTGTAGGTTCGTCCGAAATATTCGCATTGCTTACCTGTTTTGGCAAACGTATAGGAAATCCGTGTCAATTCGACATGCCTGTTTTCTTCATAATACAACTCACGCGCTCTTTCGTCGACGATGGAACCAATATTGATATCTGCGGCAGTTAGCGGATCAGCTCCGGCACGAACCCTTACCACATTAAGATTTTCGGCTACTTTTTCCGGCATATTTTTCCAGTAATATGCTTCTGCCATCAACAAATATACTTCTGCCGAACGATAAATGTACATGGGAGTTTCACCCCCCCACCACCAATCGGCAGAAAGTGGATCCGAGACAAATAACTTATAATGGGGCCATTGATACCATGCACGTATGGAGTCTTCTACAGACATGGCTGGATTTTTCACGAGATGTTGTCCGTAGTACGGATTTCCTTTTGCTTTCAATTGAGGATCATTATACCACATGTCGGCAGGGCTTTTCCAACTGTCCCGGTTATATACACCGCGCATATCGCCTGTTTCTTTTTCAGTCCACAGGGTATATTGGTAATAATTTGTACAGCGAGCGCGCCCGATACCACGTCCATATATAGTATTAATCTCGTATTGAGGTTCTACATCTTTAGTATATATAACTCCGGCTAATCCGTCAGGAGTAGTGATGCCCACAATACGCGGGACAGTATTACGTGCAAGTTGCGATCGGGCTGAACCAAGTGCGTTGGGATAGGATACGATATACATCAAGCCTTCCGTGTTGCTCCCATCCAGTTTGGCCTCTACACTATGCAAATCATGCATCAGATTGGTGTTTGGTTTCGAACTGCTCGGAGTAAAACGGGATGTCATGAGCGGATGTTGGACAACAATAGCGTTCCCGATTTCAATCGCTTCATCAAAATAACCAAGGCAAATATTAACCTTCATCAAGAGCGTGCCACAGGCACTTTTGCTGACCCGCCCCCGGTCTACGGCATCTGGAACCCATTGCCAGGCATACTCCAAATCCTTTTTTATACGTTCCATAATACTCCAGCGGTCATACGTATAAAAATCCGTCTTCGGTGCTGTCAGTTCCCAGTCCAGAAATGGGACATCTCCGAATTGATGTACTAATTTGTAATACCAGTAAGCACGATGAAAATAGGCTTGTCCTAAAATCGCATTTTTCTGTGCTTCGTCAGTAAACGATACATTACCAATACGCGCAATGATAATATTCGCATACTTGATGGCGGCATAACCCTGTGACCAATACCATCCTACTCTCGTATAATCCGTACTGTTCAAATTAGCGTCTGGCAACAATGACTTGTCCATATCCATTTGCGGACCGGCCTTGTCAGTTGTTCCTTCCACACAAATATCCGCTTGAATCATCTCTGTAAGAATAGCACATCCGTCCCCATTGTATTCGTTGAACATGACGGCCTCACAGGCAACCAATGCCGCTTCAAATCCTTCGGCATCCACATACGTATTTTCCGGAGTGTAAAATGAAAGAGGTTCAGGTTCCAGCCAACTCTCACTACAACTGCTCAATACAGTCAGCTAAGCAACAAATCCAGCTGACAATAACATTTTTGTTTTATCGTATTTCATGTCTTTACTATTTAATAAATAATTCATAAGGTAATATTAACTGTTAGATTATAGGTGCGGGGTGCAACCGAACCGTTTTCCGGATCCCAAAAATGCCAGTCAGGAGCATATACACAGGGATTTTGTGCATTTAGTGTCAAACGGAAAACCTGTATCTGAAACTGTGATAACAGTTGCTTTGGCAAATAATATGACAAAGATATGTTTTCCAAACGGACGAACGAGTTATTTACCCAGTTAGTTCCAATGTTCTTCGACCCAATGCGAGCGTAGTCATTGATCGGATTCGTAGACGTCCATCTGGGAAAATCATAATCGGAAGTTCTGTCCGGAAAAGCATAATTAT
>JAIRLL010000043.1 GCA_031259505.1 Tannerella sp. | reverse complement strand
TTGTGGCGAACTGCAAAAAACAGTATCCCGTGTTAGCAAAATGAACAATAGACACCGCCGGTAATGAAAGCGCGTGTGAGACAGGTAAGCTCGCAGAGGAAAGTATTTTATTTTTTATTCCTTCTTTCAGGTGAAGTGTAGAAATGCTTCGCCTATTCCTGTTTTGTCTTTTAATATCTATGAGATCGCCATTTTATGCTGTGTATAAGCATTTTCCTTTTTTGACTTAAGTGACCGTGAGGGGGATTTTTAGAGGAAAGATACGGATAATAATCCGGATTATGAAATGCCCCCGACAGAAATGCAATACGTGTTTTAATCGTTACGAAATCCGGCACGCGCGTGATGAAAACAGACACGCGTGTGAACGGCATTGCCCAATGTATGTTTTTCAACGCCTCCTGGATACGTGACGGTTATTTTTCGGGAATAACATTGGAACAAATACGAAAAAATACTTACCTTTGCCGAAAAACAAAAAATATGGCATTAAAACGTTTTGGAGTATCGGTGGAAGACAACTTGCTGGAATCTTTAGACCGGTACGTGAGTGAGAACGGTTTTGCAAACCGCTCGCAGGCAATTCGTTTTCTTATCGAAAAAAATGTCGCCGAACAAAAGTGGCAATGCGGCCATACCGTCGCAGGCACTATTATAATAATGTATAACCAGACAAAAAAACAAATCTCCTCCAAAATTGAAGTTATCCAGCAAAACTACCGCGACGTCATCCTCTCGTCGTCGCAATACTATCTGAACGAGGAATTCTGCCTGCATATTGCCACCGTCACAGGAATGGCGCACAGACTCACCGAATTGTCCGACAAACTGATTTCCATCAAAGGCATTAAGCACGGAAAACTGGTAATGAGCAGAGCTGATTAGTTTTTTTTAACCCCTAAAAGTAACACGGATTTATATTATCGTGCTACTTTTGAGACGAAATAAAAAAACGCAATTATGAAAAGGTATATGTTTTCTTTTGTCGCATGGTATGCGTGCATCGGTCTGCATGCAATGGATAAGGGTGATACTCCGGTTGATACGACCATTCATCTGAATCCCGTGGTTGTGACGGCCACCAAAATACAGATCAATCGCAACAGCGTCCCCCTGAGTATTACCGTCATCAACCGCAATGAAATTGAAGCGAGCAGCGAGTCCGCATTATTGCCGGTGCTGTCGCAACGTGTCCCGGGTCTGTTCGTCACGCGGAAAGGGATAACCGGATTCGGTGTCAACACGAACTCGGCAGGAACCGTCAACATACGCGGCATCGGCCAGGGCAATAAAGTATTGATGCTCTTCGACGGACAGCCGCAGTGGGCGGGCGTTTTCGGACATTCGCTGCCCGACACTTACGTAGCATCGGACGTCGAGCGGGTAGAAGTCATCCGCGGGCCAGGGTCGCTGCTCTACGGTTCGAATGCAATGGGCGGCGTCATCAACATCATCACCCGTCAGCAGCGCCAGGACGGAAGGCGAACGCAGGCACGCATCATGTACGGCTCGTTCAACACGCAGAAATACATGATCAATAACGGATACAACTCCGGAAATTTCAGCAGTTTCATCTCCGTCAACCACGATCGTACGGACGGCACGCGCGCACATTCGGATTTCCGTATTACCAACGGTTTTGCCAATCTCGGATACAAAATCGACGACCATTTCAAAATCCGCGGCGACATCAGCCTGGCCAAATACAAAAACCGGAACCCCGGCCCTGTAGACAATCCGATTCAGGACAATATTATGGACGTGCTGCGCGGCACAGCGTCCGTCAGCATGACGAATACGCACGAAAAGATGAGTGGCGCCATCCAGACCTTCTACAACTGGGGGCATCACAACATCAACGACGGATATCGCCCGCCCGCCAACCAGCGCACCTTCCGCTTCAATTCAGACGACCACAACACAGGCATACTGCTCTACCAGACCTTCCGGCTGTTCAACGGAAACAGTTTTACGGCCGGCATCGACTATAAAAACTGGGGCGGACATGCGTGGAACGACACCATCCTCGGTCAGAAAGGCGAAATCATCGACCGCTCGGTCAACGAAATAGCTGGCTATGTCATTGCACAACAGGATTTATTCGACAAACTGAGCCTGAATGCCGGCGTGCGCTACGAGCATAACGATGCATACGGCAGCCGCTGGACACCACAGGCAGGGGCAACATTCCGCCCCTTCACGGGAAATACGATTAAACTCTCTTACTCCGAAGGATACCGAAGTCCCAACATCCGGGAACTGTATATCTCGTATCCCCCTTACTCTATTGCCAATCCCGACCTGAAGCCGGAGAGCATGAAAACATACGAACTTTCCGTCGGGCAATATATGGCAAACAACACCCTGTTCGTCGAAATCACAGGCTTTTACCTGGAAGCCAAAAATTTAATCACCGGCGTACAGGGAACGTTGACGAACGTAAACAAACTGTACAATAAAGGCATAGAAGCAGAAGCGTCATATTATCCACTTAAAAACCTGTGGTTCACCGCCAATTTTAGTCAGTTGCATACAAACGTCGCACTCGAGGCTGCCCCGAAAAGGAAATTCTTCATGGAAGGGACATACGTGCTGTTTCGACGCCTGACGCTGAATGCCAATGTGGAATCTATCGGCAGACTGCTGAAAACAGGCGGCTCGGAAGACGATAGGATATGCTATACCTTGCTTAATGCCAAGGTATCATATCTGTTCGGAACGGAAAACAAAGGTCTGACGTTTTTTGCCAAAGGCGAGAACCTGACAGGAAAATCGTACGAAATACTGAAAGGATTTCCAATGCCCAAAGCAACCGTACTGGGAGGGATCAATGTTACGTTTTAAAGGAATCACTATGATCGCCGCGTGGACGTGCTGCTTTGCCTGCAACACTCAAAACACATTTGAAGATGCGGTTAAGACCGCTGTAATCAAACAGATGCAGGATTATCCCGAATCTACGCTAAAGGATTTGTATAAGAACTTCTTTCAGGATCGTTTCGGGCCGGGGCATCTCGTTCAAGACACGGCATCATCAGGCAATTACCTGCGCTACGAATTGGCGTCGTTCGACCGGGTAAGCGGAGCATATTACGAACCGACAGGATGGGAAGGCCATTATTTACGTGTCAACCTGTCGATTATAAAAGAAAATCTCGTTCCGTACGACGTATTTTTCGACGCATTCGTGCGTAGCGTGAACGGCATTACGCCTCCTTCGACAGAAGAATGGGCTAAGGAATGGCGTAATATTGACGCCGTCATACAAAAGATGGATTTGCCGCTTGCCCATTGCGAAGCCGACAGGCAGGAGATTTTCAACAAACTGGAGCAGGGCGAATACGTCATGCATCACAGCAAAACGTTCGAAGAAAATTACAGCCCCCACTATCGCATCATGGAAAAGTCGATTTTTGAAAAAGAGATAAAACCGTTACTGTCCGAATAAAGAAACGCTGGAATTATCCATAAATGCAATATATTAAACATATTAGCATGCAACGACGCCCTTTTTAAAGATTTTTGTGCGCAATTAATACGACACAATATTTGGACAGAGCAGAATTTTTCTTACCTTTGCACCCGAAATGAAATCGCGGAGTGGAGCAGTGGTAGCTCGTTGGGCTCATAACCCAAAGGTCGTAAGTTCGAGTCTTGCCTCCGCAACAAAGCAAGAGGTTTGCCGTCAGACAGCCTCTTGCTTTTTTAATTCCCTGCACATTATGATGAAATACTCAACTTCTTTGTCAAGCGTTCTACAAACGCTTCTGCCGAAAGTTTCAATGCTGAAATAAAATCTTTTAGAATTGCTATCAGAAGTGTTACCGACGTCAAGTTCTTCCTGTTTGGGTTATCTAAAATTTATACCTAAACACAGGGTTTTGCTGGCGAGCCTTCTGTTTGGTGAAGTGTAACCATGCTTCGCCTCTTATTGTTTTGTCCCGTAATCAATTGATTGATTGTGAATTTTATCCTGTGTACCAGTTCTGTACAGTAAATAGTCGCGTGGCTGTATGGGGATTTATAGAGGCAAAGACAGGATGAATTATAAAAAAAACTACCTTTGCAGTCGAAATTTATCTATAATTCTTATTTGTATTATTATATGGAATGGATTGAAAATTTGTTGCTGGGCGACGGGATTGCCCATTCGGTGATGTTGCTGTCGGCTGTGATTGCTTTGGGAATATCGCTTGGAAAGATAAAGATTGGCGGTATTGCTCCGGGGATTACCTTTGTGCTGTTTGCAGGGATCTGTTTTGGTCACTTCGGGTTCAGGGTGAATGGCGAGGTACTCCATTTTTTCAAGGAATTCGGTTTGATTCTTTTCGTGTATTCGATTGGGATGCAGGTTGGGCCGGGATTCTTTGCCTCGTTCAGGAAAGGCGGCGTCACGCTGAACATGCTGGCGGCAGGAGTCGTCTTCCTGGGTGTCGCGGTAGCGTTGGCGCTGCACTATGTCACCGGGCTGTCCATTCCGACGATGGTCGGTATCCTGTCGGGAGCGGTGACGAATACGCCGGGGCTGGGCGCCGCGCAACAGGCCTACTTCGATGCTTACGGGACGGCAGACCAGTCCATCGCCATGGGATATGCCGTAGCCTATCCGCTGGGCGTCGTGGGCATCATCCTATCCATCATCGGCTTCCGCTACTTTTTCAGTATCGACCCGGCTAAGGAAACGGAAAGACTGGAGGCCGAAAACGATGTACATGCCAGCGAAGCGCGTCCCATCTCGCTGCTGGTTAAGAATCCCGCCATATTCGGGAAGTCGGTCGGAGAACTGGCCGCGCTCATGGCTCCGCGCGAATGCGTCCTTTCGCGTATCTGGTACAGCGACAGTAAAACTGTCGAAATGGTTTCGGGCGAAACGATTCTGCACGAAAACGACAGGATATTCGTGGTAACAACCGAAAACGATGTGGAGTTTGTGAAGACTTTCATCGGCGAGGAATTGCCGATGGAACGCAAACAGTGGATTCGCGCAGAAAGCCAGTTTGTTAACCGCCGGATTCTGGTGACAAAGTCGAACCTGAACGGAAAACAACTGGGCGAACTGAAATTGCGCAAGCTGTACGGCATCAACATTACCCGTATCAACCGTTCGGGCGTCGATCTGGTGGCGTCGCCCCACTTGACGCTGCAGGTTGGCGACCGCGTCAACGTGGTCGGTACCGAATCGGCCATTGACAACGTCGAAAAAGTGCTGGGCAACTCGATGAAACGGCTGAACGAGCCGAATCTGATACCCATCTTTCTGGGTATTGCGCTGGGCATTTTTGTCGGGAGCATCCCGTTCGCCGTTCCGGGCATCCCGCAGCCCGTGAAACTGGGACTGGCAGGCGGCCCGCTGATTGTCGCGATACTGGTGAGCCGCTTCGGATACAAGTACAGGCTGGTGACATACACAACCATGAGCGCCAATCTGATGCTTCGCGAGACGGGAATCACCATCTTTCTGGCGTGTGTCGGTCTCGGAGCCGGCGATGGCTTTGTAGATACCATCGTGTACAGGGGCGGACTGGCGTGGATTGGATACGGGTTTGTGATTACGACCGTTCCGCTGCTGATTGTCGGGTTTGTCGCACGCCGTTTCTACAAGTTGAACTACTTCACGCTGATGGGGCTGCTTGCCGGAAGCATGACCGACCCGCCCGCGCTGGCCTATTCGAACACGACGGCCGGCAACGACGCGCCCGCCGTAGGCTATGCCTCCGTCTATCCGCTGACGATGTTCCTGCGCGTGCTGACCGCCCAATTGATGATACTGCTGTTTGCGTAGCGTTGCCCGTCTACCGATTTTCACGGTCGAGAGCGGGAATCCGGACGCACAATCCTTGCACGCGACCTGTGAGGCAATGCGCTTCAATCCAAAGTGGCGGAGATGATAAAATGATTATAAGCGGATAATGAACAGTAAACTGGAAAACGGCATGTGAATAAATGAAAAATATCGCGAACATCCGCCTTCCGGTATTTTTTAATTCAGCTATTTGATTTATCTTTGCAGCATCCTTTTTTGAACGGATGAAGAGTTTGAAACAAATCGCAAGAAACAGGGGTATCATCGCATGGTTGTTTTTGGCAGTATTTATCCTGCCTTATGTGGCGAAACCCGTCCACGTACACCGTCACTGTGACGGTGGCACGGAGTGCGCCCATTCGTCCCACCATTGCGACGACTGTCCGATCTGTCATTTCTCACTGTCGTTTTTTACGGAAGCAGAAATGCGGACGATCGATTTCACACCTCCGTTCTCCGTTTGCGGACAAACGGTCTATAAGGAAAGAATTCTCATCTTTGCCGTTTCGTCCCGTCATCTGCGGGGGCCGCCGGAAGCCTGACCACATAAGCATGTCATTTGCGTTTCGGAAGGCGGATTCTGCATGGAATCCGCCGGACAGGATTATTACATCAAACAAAAGATTAGTATGCGTACCGGATATATTTATATTCCGGCGATGTGCATGCTGTCGGTTGCCGTGTTCGTTGATGCACAGGAAACGGATTCTCTCAAAGTCGTCAGTCTGGAAGGCGTGACGGTGAGTGCGTCCTATGCAAAAAGCGTTGTGCGCGCCTCTGCCTTGCCGGTGGAGGTGGCGGAAGAGCGTTTTCTGACGAGTCATTTCACAGGCAACCTCGTACAGTCGTTGCAACATTTGCCGGGCGTACAATCCATGGACATCGGTTCGGGTTTTTCCAAGCCGGTCATCCGTGGAA
>JAIRLL010000039.1 GCA_031259505.1 Tannerella sp. | reverse complement strand
TGCAACAATCGTCCTATCTTATCCAATCTTTTTCCTTCCATAGATTTGAAATTATTACAGTTAAACAGTGTTTTAATTTATCACTTTTTATATATTGCCGTCAGCCCGTCGCGCAGGGGGATAATGACTTTCTCGATGCGCGAATCGTTCTTTATCATCCTGTTAAAATCACGTATCCCCTGCGTGTGACGATCGGCGGCGGCCACTTCTTCGTCCATCACCTTGCCCGACCAGAGCGTATTGTCTGCCAAAATATAGCCGCCTTGCCTGACGTAAGGGAAAACAAGCTCATAATAAGCACAGTAATCCCGCTTATCCGCATCAATGTAAACCATGTCGAACACTTCGTTCAGGTAAGGCAGGACATCCGCCACATCGCCCCAGTGGATATGAATTTTCTCTTTGTCTGGCGACTGTTCAATATACTGCCGTACAAACGGTTCCATCTCGTCGTTTATTTCGACGGAATGAATCTGCGCGCCGTCGTCCATCCCTTCGGCCATGCAGAGCGTGGCATACGACGTGTACGTGCCAATCTCGAGCGCTCGCCGGGGACGAATCATGCGGCAAAACATTTTCAGCAGCCGGCCCTGCAGATGTCCGGCAATCATCCTCGGCCGCAACAGCCTGACGTGCGCATCCCGGCTCAACGACGCCAGCAATGCTCCTTCATCATCCATGTGGTCAAGGATATATGTTTCTATCTCATCCGTCAGTATCATCATGTACGAAGAAACGATTCCAGAGCCAGGCGATATGAATCCATCCCGAAGCCGAGAATGACACCTTTGCAGGCGGCCGACAGTAACGATTGATGACGAAACGCCTCGCGCGCGTGCACATTTGAAATGTGTACCTCTACCACCGGCGTCGTCACCGCCTTTATTGCGTCGTGCAAGGCGATCGAAGTATGCGTATATGCTCCGGCATTCAGGATGATTCCGTCGAAAGAAAATCCCGTCTCATGAATTTTGTTTATCATTTCACCCTCGATATTACTCTGGAAATAAAATATTTCATATTGAGGATATGCCGCTCTCAATTCTTCCAGATACGCCTCGAACGGTTTGCTCCCGTAAACGGACGGTTCCCGTACGCCCAAAAGATTCAGGTTCGGGCCGTTGACAATTTGAATTTTCTTCATCTCCTGTATCATTTAAATTATTACCTTTGCTTTCGATAAAGAAATAACTTTTGAAAACAGTCACAAAAGTAGTGTTTTTTTTGACACCACAGCGCCGGACATCAACATGGATAGGAAAGAAAACGATATCAGAGACAAATATAAAAGACATCTTCGTCTGGAGAAAAGCCTGTCTGCAAATACGATAGAAGCATATATCGATGATCTGAACAAACTTTTCTTCTTTTTGGAAGACGAAGGCATTTCTGCTTTTGAGGTAAAATATGCCGATTTACAGCAGTTCGTATCCCAATTGTACGATCTGGGCATTTCTGTTCGTTCGATAGCGCGTATCATATCGGGTATCAAGTCTTTTTACCGTTTCTTGCGATTGGAGAACCGCCTGAGCGACGACCCGACCGAATTGCTCGAAGCGCCCGGGATCGGGATGAAACTGCCCGAAGTGCTGTCGATTGATGAAATAGACAGGATGCTTGCAGGCATCGACCTGTCCAAGCCGCTCGGACAGCGTAACCGCGCCATGCTGGAAACGCTTTACAGTTGCGGACTGCGCGTGTCGGAACTGACAGGCCTGAAACTTTCGGATGTTTATTTCGAAGAAGAATATATCCGTGTAGAAGGCAAAGGCAGTAAGCAACGGCTTGTACCGATTTCGAAACAGGCTCTTCACGAAATAGATAACTACCTTCACGAAAGAAAACTGCTTCCGGTCAGGCGCGGTTTCGAGAATACGCTTTTTCTCAACAGAAACGGGACGGCGCTGACGCGCGTAATGGTCTTTTATATTGTCAGGAATCAGGCTGCGCTGGCTGGCATCACCAAAACCGTCAGCCCGCACACGTTCAGACACTCGTTCGCCACACACCTGCTGGAAGGAGGCGCCAACCTGCGCGCCATACAGTTGATGCTCGGACATGAAAAAATCACAACAACCGAGTTGTACACGCATATCGACCGTGAATTTCTCAGACGCGAAATCATCATGCACCATCCGAGAAACAGGGAAGTTTGACAGCAAAAGGCGATTTGCCGGTAGCCCGCCCCGGGGCTGTCGGCAAACCGTCAGGCGTCATTCATTCATGCCGTTGTTGCGTTTCAGGATCTCAAGAACAGCATCTTCGCTCAGGCCGGAAAACAATCGGATCTGTTCGATGGAAAAATTATTCCGGTACGCGGCCAGGACGGTTCTTTCCAATTCTTCTGCCCGTCCTTTTGCCTGTCCTTCTGCCTGTCCTTTTTCCAGACCTTCTGCCAGACCTTTTTCCAGACCTTTTTCCAGACCTTTTTCCAGACCTTCTGCCATGCCTTTGGCTATACCTTTGGCCATACCTTTGGCCATACCTTCGTCTTCTGCAGTTTCTATCAGTCCCTTTTCCGTACGTACCCAGTCCCAGTACTGGTCATACCACTCCAGTTCCGCCGTCGTGAAGGCGGCTTCTTCGCAGAGTGTGAGCGCTTCTTTTATCTCCTCATTCGCCAGAAGGTCGGGCGATACGCTCTCCGTCAGGTCTTTTACCTCGCTCAGAAAACGGAGCCACAGTACCGCCATCCTGCGGTCTGCCCACTTGTGCGCCCTGAACTTGGGCAGTTCCACCATCACGAACTCCAGTCCTTCAATCACCTCGTCCGTATTGCTGCGGTTGACGGTCTGGTAGTGATGGTAAAATTCGGGGGTTTTATGGTCGAAGACGTCGTCGAGGATGCCCAGGCCGTAGACGGGCTGCAGCAGGCGGAAACTCCCTCCCCTTTCGAGCTGACGGACGTATGCCTTTGAGGCATTGAACACCAGACGCCTGTTGAAGAGGCTGCTCCAGAACATTTGCATTTCGACAATAAACCGCCGTCCGTAATTGTCGATGCACTTCACGTCGACGATGGAGTTTTTCTTCATGGGCGTTTCGGGCACCTGTTCGGGCGACAGGTATTCGACGCTTTCGATGTGCCGTTCGGGAGCCAGCGGCATCAGCGCATTGAGGAAACTGACGAGCAGATGCGGATGCTCGCCGAATATCCGCTTGAAGATAAGATCATTTTTCGGGTCAAGATAGCGTGCCATGTTTTATTCGCTTTTATTTAATTATGCAGCAAAGGTATGCAATATTATTCAAAAATAAAAGGATTCAAAAAAAGAAGTTTGAAATGCATTTCAGCATGTCGCAGGTTTATACGGGTGGAAAGCGGACGGTAAAAATTACCACAAAAATGGTAGCACATGTCTGCGTGCAACTTCATATCTTTGCAGCGTCTATTAAACATGTCATTTTGCAACAAAAAAAAAAAAAAAAGCATCATAATGACTTTTTTTTGCTCGAAAGGAATCAATATTCGAGAAAAGAGTTGTATATTTGCGGCGTTATGCTCGCGGTTCACTGGTGAAAGCGATGTTTGTGTTTAATTTTGAGGATATTAAATAGTAAAATTTGGACATTATTAATTTTCAAAGATAATTATTGAGACGTATGAAAAGTTTATTACTGATTTTAGGAAACAAAAAATGTTTGACGAAAAGGCTCTTCTGTGCGCTTTTCGTGTTACTGGCCTTTTCGTTTGCGGCTAACGGGCAAACCACCGTGAGCGGGAAGGTATTGGACGAGTACTCCGAGGCGCTTATCGGAGCATCGGTGTCCGTCACTGGGACTACCGACGGTACGGTAACGGACGTAGACGGTTCGTTCAGGTTCACAACTGCCAGGGCTTTGCCTCTCACGCTAAAGATTAGCTACGTGGGCTATGCGGAACAGATCGTCGAGTACGCCGGCCGGCCTGTACAGATTGTGCTGAAGGAAAACGTCGAAGCGCTCGACGAAGTGGTGGTGACGGCAGGCGGTATCTTCCGCAGCCGCAGGGAGCAGGGATATACCGCCACGCGTGTGACGGCGGAAGAGTTGACGGTTTCCAAACCGACAAGCGTCGGCGCGGGTCTGACCGGCAAGGTGGCCGGACTTCAGGTGAATGCCATCTCGAGCGGCGTGAATCCAACCTTCAGGCTGGTGCTGCGCGGCAACCGTTCGCTGACGGGTAACAACACCGCCCTTGTCGTGGTCGACAATACGGTGGTCAGCAGCGAACTGCTCGGCAGCCTCAACCCCGAAG
>JAIRLL010000151.1 GCA_031259505.1 Tannerella sp. | reverse complement strand
CAGGCAATACCATCATATACAGTAATATCAATAACACATGTTTCATATTTGCGTCTTTATTTTGTGCCCAAATATAGGAATATCATTCCTAATAAAACAAGAAAAAGATCGATAGCCTTGTTCTTTAAGTTTTTTTCATGAAAAAGCATGGCGCCTGCCGCGAAAGTAATCAGCACATTGCTGCGCCGTATCATGGATACGATCGAAATCATCGCTCCGGGAAAGCTCAGGGCATAAAAGTAGACCCAGTCGCCGACGGCAAGTGAAAGAGAAACAAGCACGATGCTCCATCGCCAGCGGCACGGCGTCGTCTGCCGCCGTACGGGATACCACAGCAGCAGCATCACGCACGTCATGATAAACAGTTGATAGACGTTGAACCACACCTGCACGGTCATCACGTCGAGCGAAGCCATCAGATGCTTGTCGTACAATCCGCTCACGGCGCCCAGCACGACCGATAGCACGGCGTATACGATCCATCTGTTGTGCGAAAAACGGATACCTTCCTTCTTTCCCGACGTCGAGAGAAGGAAAAACGACAGCAGCGCCAGCAACACGCCTGTCCACTGATACGGGTTGAGCCGTTCGCCAAAGACAAGCATCGCACCGACCAGCGTCATCACGGGCTGCGTCGCCTTGACGGGGCCTGTGATGGTCAGAGGCAGATGTTTGACGGAGAAATAGCCGCTTATCCACGAACATGATACGATAATGGATTTCAGAAATATGCAGGCATGTGTCGCGAATGGCGCCTGTGGAACGTACAGCATTGTGCCGTCCAGCCAGTCCGTCGCACGCGACAGAAGGACGAAAGGCGCAAACAGCAGGCCGGAAACAAGCGAATTCAGAAACAGAACGGGGATGACGGCATTGCCGTTCAGTGCATGTTTTTTGCCGATTTCATAACATCCCAACATGAATGCCGATACAAAAGCATAAGTTACCCACATGACCGTCAGAGAAATATATCGCCGGAATAAGTTATATCGACGAGGGCAAGCCCTTTCGCCTCCGCCGAAGCGCCTGCCAGCCGGCGGTCTTTCGCCTCAATCAGCCGTGCGAAGTCATCGACGGAACGTCTCCCCCGCCCTACCTCGAACAGTGTGCCGACGACAGCCCGCACCATGTTGCGCAAAAAACGGTCTGCCCGAATCGTAAAGACCCATAAATCGCCTTCCTGCGTCCATCCGGCATGGTCGATACGGCAATCGTTCGTTTTCACATCGGTATGCAGTTTGCTGAAGCTCGTGAAATCGGTATACCCGCACAGCACGCGGCAGGCATCGTTCATTCGCGCAAAATCCATTCCCCTGAGC
This sequence comes from Tannerella sp., assembly GCA_031259505.1. GTDB lineage: Bacteria > Bacteroidota > Bacteroidia > Bacteroidales > Tannerellaceae > Tannerella. The sequence goes on along the minus strand of JAIRLL010000151.1, from coordinate 3,063 downwards.
GACATACGGCATACCCATTCGTGATTGAAGGGATTTTTCACGCCGGTGACGGTATAGCGGTACGTCCGCGAAAGCGCATCAAAACGGGCGTGTGCATCGGGACGGACGGGGGAAAGACGGTTGATGGCGATGTCGCGCGGCAGCAGCCGGTTAAGTTTGTCGGCGAGGAAAGGCGCATCTTCCGGCGGCATGTCGGCATCCATGTGTGCAACCATCAGGCGGGCATGGACGCCGGCGTCCGTACGGCCTGCTCCGGTGACGGGCGTCGGACGGCGCAATATCGTTGCCAGCGCATCTTCGAGACATTGCTGCACGCTCGTCCCGTTCGGCTGATTCTGCCATCCGCAATACGCCATGCCGCTGTATGACATGTGAATAAAATATCTGTACATAACGTATGTGTAGAAAAACGCGGCAAAGATAGCATAAAATCTTCAATCACACACAAACGGATAAAAATTAGCGCGTTGCATCGACAGTAATGCACTCGTTAGAAGCATCTAAACCCGACATTCCGTGCATTTGCGGGAAAATCAGGCATAATCATTTTTTTGCATTTGCCCGAAAATTCCTAACTTTGACGCCTCATTCTCATATTTTTTTTTTGATGGATACAGACATACTGATTGCTGCTCTTTCCGAACACAGCATCTTCGGATGGAAATTCAATGTATATTCGGCCCGGGTCTGTCCCGGCAAGGTGAAGCGTATGCAAATACTGGGCGTCCCGGACAGGGCGGAAGAGGAAAAGCGAGGCGTATCGGCCGCGCTGCTTCGGTTAATCTCTTTAGTCAATGATATTTCCGACCGCGAACTGCTGAAGGCTTATTCCAGAACGCAATCGACCGCTACGTTTAAAAATGAACTGTCTGCAAGCCTGTTCGAAAGGATTGTCCGGCCGCGTATCGAAACGGCAAACTGTAAGATCACGGAAATCATACGCCAGACAGATATTCCTGTTTTTATTCGGAAGGAATTGTCCGGCAACATGCTGTATGAACACGACCGGATATTCCTGCTGCCTTCGCCGACGCGTTGCGTTTTCCGTTTTGTAAAAGATTCCGACGGACTGCGCTATTCCATTTCACTCACCAACGACGGCAAAGCGATTCCCCTGAACGGCCGGTACAATATCGTCATATCCGAGAAGCCGGGCATTCTGCTGACGGACAGAAATATTCACTGCATCGAAGATATCGAGGCGAAAAAACTTGCGCCGTTTTTCACAAAGGAATATGTGCGTGTTCCACCGCATTCAGAGGACATATACCTGAGGAACTTCGTATGCAAGATTCTGGTGAAATACGAGACGCATATCGAAGGGATTCCCGTCCGCGAGCGGCAGCCTGCGAAGAAAGCCTGCCTCGCGATTGAAAAAGGCCTTGACTTGAACCTGGCGCTGGTTCTTTCGTTCCGCTATGGCGACGACGACCGGTTCTGTCCCGACAGTCCGAAACGTAAATCGGCAAAACTGGAGAAAGAAAACGGGTCGCCGGCAATTTACTGGTATGCAAGAGATATGGACTGGGAGGCAGGAATCGTCGACGAACTGCTGCGCGAAGGACTGACGCGAAAAGGGACACGGCGCTTTTATGCGGAAGACGCTTCCGATTCCTACCGTTTACTCGAATGGCTGAACAGGAAGCAGGACATCCTGAGCCGGGATTTTGTCGTCGAATCGCAGTCGAACATAACGTATTTCACCGGCGCCGTCTCCCTGCGAGCGTCTTACGAAGAGAAGACCGACTGGTTCGACGTGCACATGACGGTCGCCATCGGCCGGTATCAATTCCCGCTCAGCCACTTCCGGAAGCATATCCTGAACGGGAAAAGGGAGTTTGTCCTGCCCGACAACAGCATCTTTATACTGCCCGGCGAGTGGTTTGAAAAGTATACGGAACTGTTCCTGTTCGGCAGGGAAGAGCATGCACTGATAAGATTGAAGAAGATACACGTCCAGACGCTGGCGCTGGCCATGCGCGATACGTTGCCGGAGAGCGACCTCAACAGGCTCGGGAATTATCTGCAGCCGTCTGCCGACCGTCCGGCGCTGCCCGCACGCCTGTACACGCTCCTTCGCCCCTACCAGCGCGAAGGATTCTACTGGCTGGAACGCCTGCGCCGTCACGGTTTCGGCGGATGCCTGGCCGATGACATGGGGCTGGGCAAAACCATACAGACCATTGCTCTGCTGCAGCATATCTATGGCGCTCCGGAGACGGACACGTGCGTTTCGGCAGACGGCCAGCTGTCGCTTTTCGCCACGCCGCAATCGCACCTGACGGCCTCGCTGGTCGTGGCGCCGCTCTCGCTGCTTCACAACTGGCACAACGAACTGAAACGCTTTGCTCCCCAACTGCATACGATGATTTATGCCGGAAACAGCCGCCAGCGGACAAAGGATATTGCGTCGGTATTCAAAAACTGCCAGGTGGTGATCACGTCCTACGGCACCGTGCGCAACGATATTGCCTGCCTTCGCGACTATCTTTTTCAGGCGCTGATTCTCGACGAGAGCCAGTATATCAAAAACCCGGAATCGCAGTCCTATCAGGCCGTCATGCAGCTTTCGGCCGTCCAGAGGCTGGCGCTGACGGGTACGCCCGTCGAAAATTCGCTCGACGACCTGTGGGCGCAGTTCAACTTCATAAACAAAGGTCTTCTTGGCAGCTACGCCTCTTTCAGAGAACGCTGCATCCAGCCCGTAGTGAGAGATAAAGACGAACAGCAGGAAGCGCGGTTAAAGAAAATCATCGCCCCTTTCCTGCTGCGGCGCACCAGGGAAGAGGTGACGCCCGACCTGCCGCCACTGCAGCAGGAAACCATCTACTGCGACATGACCGACGCGCAGGAAGCGGTTTACGGGACAGAGAAAAATCGCATTCGCAACACCGTCTGGGAAACGATGGATACGCCCGACCGGAAAAACCGCTTCATTGCCCTCGAAGGCTTGAACCGGCTGCGGCAAATAGCCAGTCATCCCAGGCTGATTTTTCCCGACTATGCGGAAGATTCCGGCAAGTTCGAGCAAATCATCCTTGCCTTCGAGAGCCTGCAGGCAAG
>JAIRLL010000317.1 GCA_031259505.1 Tannerella sp. | reverse complement strand
GGACACGGTGGCAGTGGTCGTTCGCGACAGTGTGGCGGAAATGATCACGCTGTCGGCCTCCCTTTTCGGAAATTTCCCGTGCGGAACGATTGATTCGGCCGGATTCATGGACGTGTCGGACGGCGTGGTACGCTTCAGGGTGAGGGGACGTGCTGCGGAAAAGGTTGCGGCGCGTACCATGCGCGTGCAGTCCGACAGTACGGCGAAAGATGCCCTGTCGTACATCTTCCTGCACGAAATGGAGAAGGGCAAGCCTTTCGCATTCGATGCGCTCTGTATTCCGGAAGCAGGAGCAATGGTCGTCAGTCCCGTCCGGTACGACGGAGAAAAGGGGTACGACGGTATCGACCTTGTCCTCGTCTCCAAGCGCGACCACCGGCTGCGGGCGTTCGACTACGACGGAGGCGTCATGCTCGACGTCCCGGTTGCCACCGGCCGCAATCCCGGCAACAAGAATCGATACGGCGACAAGAAGACGCCCGAAGGCATCTTCTCCATCTACGCCATTCACGACGCTTCGAGATGGGAGTACGATTTCCACGACGGCAAGGGGCCGGTAAAAGGCTGCTACGGGAAATATTTTGTCCGGTTCAAGGAATACTTTCACATCGGAATACACGGTACGCACCTGCCCGAAACGGTCGGCTCGCGCGCTACGGAAGCCTGCATCCGTATGCGGAATGACGACATCGAGCGTATCGTCCCCATGATTTCCGTTTCAGCGACGCTGATTGCCGTCACTCCGGCATACGAGGATGTAATTGAATAAATAATTGAATGACTGAACGGGCGCTTTTGCTGCCGTACGCCTCCCGGTAACGAACTTTGCGTTAAGGAAAGGCCATTCGGAGGCAAAAGCGCCTTTTAGCCATTCATCTCATTTCGTCGACAATATGAACGCATATTCCATGGCGCGGGTCTTCATCTGCTCGAAGCGTCCCGACGCACCGCCGTGGCCTGCATTCATGTTGCAGTACAGATAGAGCTTGTTGTTGTCCGTTTTCGTTGCACGCAGTTTGGCTACCCACTTGACGGGTTCCCAGTATTGCACCTGCGAATCCCAGAAACTGGTGGTGACGAGCAGATGCGGATAGTTTTGCGCCGTCACCCGGTCGTAGGGCGAATAGCTCAGCATGTAGTCGTAGTATTCCTTTTCGGCAGGGTTTCCCCATTCGTCCCATTCGAAGGTGGTAAGGGGGATGGATTCGTCGAGCATGGTGCTGATTACGTCGACAAAGGGGACGCCTGCGACGACAGCTCTGTAGAGTTCGGGAGCCATGTTGACGATGGCGCCCATCAGCAGTCCGCCGGCGCTGCGTCCGGTGGCGTAGAGCGTGGCGGGCGAAGTATATTTCTCTTCAATCAGGAAGCGGGCGCAGTCGTTGAAGTCGGTGAAGGTATTCTTCTTTTTGAACAGTTTGCCGTTTTCGTACCACTGCCGTCCGAGTTCGCTTCCGCCGCGCGTGTGCGCTATCGCATAGGCAAATCCCCTGTCAAGCAGGCTGATGACGCTGGAGTTGAACGCCGGCATCGAGGAGGCGCCGTATGAGCCGTATCCGTAGAGCAGCAGTTTGCCGCTGCCGTCCAGTTTGAATCCTTTTCTGTATACGATGGATATGGGAACCTTTGCCCCGTCGCCTGCCGTTGCCCACAGTCGTCTGGTTTCGTAGTTGTCTTTATCGAATCCGCCAAGTACGGCCGTTTCTTTCAGCAGTTCGACCTCTCCGGTCTGCATGTCGAAGGTATACACCGACTGGGGCGTCGTCAGAGACGAATAGTTGTATCTGAGTTCGTTCAGTCCCGGCTCTTCGTTGGCGGCGAACGATGCGGTATATACTTCTTCGGCGAAGGGAATTGACTGTTCGGCGCCGTTCGTCAGGCTGATGATTCTGATGTGCGGCAGTCCGTCTTTCTGTTCGTTCACGGCCAGAAAGCGGTCGAGGAGGACGAAGGCGTTCAGCATCACATCGTCGCGATGCGGTATGACTTCCGTCCAGTTCGATTCGGCGGTGGCTTTGTCGTCCGTTTTCATCAATTTGAAATTCAGCGCGTCTCTGTTCGAACGGATATAAAACGTATTCCCGATATGATCGACGGTATACAGATGATTGAGCGAGCGCGGCGTGAATGCGACGAACGGTTTGTCCGGTCTGTCGGCGTCGAGTATCAGCGTTTCGCTGGTCAGCGTATGGTGAGCCGTTATTGTGATATATTTCCGGCTTTGCGTCTTGCCCAGTCGCAGATTGAAGGTCTCGTCCTTTTCTTCGTAGCAGAGCGCGTCGGGCGATGCATCGCCGAGCCTGTGCCGGTAAACACCGTAATTGCGCAGCATCACGGGGTCTTTGTCCAGATAAAACACCGTTTTACTGTCGTTTGCCCACACGACGCTGCCTGCCGTATTGGATATATGCTCGCTCAGCAGCGCACCCGTCGAAAGGTCGACAAAGTAAATCGCGTACCTGTGTCTGCCCACGAAGTCGACCGCGTAAGCCATATACCTGTTATCGGGGCTAATCACCGGCCGGGAGGCCTGGCAGTAAGCCTGTTCTTCAGCCAGTTTGTTCACGTCGAGCAACGCTTCGGCCAACGCGCCGTCTGCTTCCTTCCTGCGGTAATAGACGGGATATTCCTTCCCTTCTTCGTATTCGTACCAGTAGTAGTAGCCATTACTGAGATAGGGTACAGAGGATTCGTTCTGTTCCACGCGCGCTTTCATCTCGTCGAACAGTTCGTTCTGCAGCGCGACCGTATGCGCCATCTGCGTTTCGCGATAGGCGTTTTCCGCATTCAGATAGTCCAGCACATCCTGCGTCTGTGCATCAGGTACGGCAGCTGTCTTCTGTTCGTCACTCAACCGTATCCACTTGTAATTGTCGACACGGTCGTTTCCCCATTCGCTGAACGTATGAGGAATCACTTTTGCAACCGGAGGCTCCGCCGTCTGGCGACATCCGCACACGCAGACGGCTGTGAGCATGATAATGATACTCTTTTTCATATTTGCTATTGTATAAAATATATGCAGCAAAGTTAGCGCTAAATTTTCAGATTATATACAAACGGATAAAAAATCTTACAAAATTTACAGGGTATTACATGAAAATTTTAAATTTCCGAATGCAGGGAATGAAAGAGAGTTTTTTTGCAGAAGAAGATAAGTAACATTTTGCCGACATAACAGGTAATTACTGTTTTCCTTAACTTCTCCCAATCATTGGGGGAAGGCAACCAAACTTTGGGGGAGGGCAACCAAACTTTGGGAGAGGGCAACCAAACTTTGGGAGAAGGCAACCAAACTTTGGGGGTACACAACGAAACCTTGGGAGAGCACAACCAAACCCTGAGGGAAGCCAATCGAACTGCTGTTTCAATGATTTTTCTGTGAAGCATACAAGCCCCGTCACATCCCGTCGCCCTGGACGGACTGGAGGAGCGAGCGCCATCGATCCGGGCGAACGGTTGATTGCCATGCCTCCGGGCGGGAAAAGAAAAAAAAATACGCCTGCAGGAACCGGTAATTATAAAATTCGTATCTTTGGCCGCCCTAAGGCATCAATTTAAAACAAATACTTGCGTCATGAACGAACAAATCAAACAAGTGGCCGAACGTTTGCGCGGATTGCGCGATGCGTTGGAAATTACGGCAGAAGAAATGGCCGAAACATGCGACCTGACAACGGACGCATATCTTGCGCTGGAAAGCGGAACGGTCGATATCTCCGTCAGCCTGCTTCACCGCGTGGCTCATAAATATAATGTAGAACTGACGGCGCTCATGTTCGGCAACGAACCGACTATGAATTCCTATTTCGTAACTCGCCGCGGGAAAGGCGTATCTGTAGAACGTACACACGCATACAAATACCGCTCGCTGGCCGCCGGATTCGCCCGCCGCAAGGCCGACCCCTTCATGGTCACCGTCCATCCGAAGCCCGACGACGAACCGATCTATCTCAATACCCATGCCGGACAGGAATTTAACTATGTTGTCAGCGGCCGGCTGCTGCTCTGCATCAACGGGAAAGACCTCATCCTCGAAGAAGGCGACAGCATCTACTTCAATTCCGAACTGCCACACGGCATGAAGGCGCTCGACGGGCAGATTGTCCGTTTCCTGGCAATCATACTGTAAGTCCGCCGCACGCAAAAAATACAGATCACATTCAAAATAAAAATATACATACAAGAAAACATGCTTGAAAAATTCTTAAAGCAAACATCTTTCCATTCACAGGAAGATTTCAGTGAAAACTTCAGGATAATCGTGCCCGAAAACTTCAATTTCGGCTACGACGTCGTAGACGCATGGGCAGACAGCGACCCCGAAAAAAAAGCCCTCGTATGGACAGACGACCACGGACGCCACATCGACTTCACCTTTGCCGAAATAAAAGAACGCTCCGACCGGACGGCATCCTATCTCCGCTCTCTCGGAATAGGCCGGGGCGATATGGTGATGCTGATTCTGAAACGCCGGTACGAGTTCTGGTTTTCCTTAGTCGCACTGCACAAGCTGGGCGCAGTCGTGATTCCCGCCACCCACCTGCTGACGAAGAAAGACATCGTCTACCGGGCAAACGCCGCCAGCATCAAGGCCATCATCTGCATCGGCGAAGACGCCATCCTGCAACACGTCGCGGAAGCCATGCCGGAATCCCCCACCGTCGAGACGCTCATATCCATCGGCCCCGCAACGCCGGAAGGCTTCGACGATTTCCAGGCCGGAATCGAGCAGGCCGCGCCCTTCGTTCGCCCTCCGCATGTCAATACGAACGACGACATCTCGCTGATGTACTTCACCTCCGGCACTTCCGGACAGCCCAAGATGGTGACGCACGATTTCACCTATCCCCTCGGACATATCGTTACCGCAAGCTACTGGCACAATCTCCATTCAGACAGCCTCCACCTCACCATCGCCGACACGGGCTGGGGAAAAGCCGTCTGGGGAAAACTCTACGGGCAATGGATCGCCGGGGCAAGCGTTTTCGTGTACGACCACGACAAATTCACCCCCGCCGACATGCTCCGCATGATTCAGGACTACGGAATCACTTCGCTCTGCGCGCCGCCTACCATCTTCCGTTTCCTTATACGCGAAGACTTGTCGAAATACGACCTCTCGTCGCTGAAATACTGTACTATCGCCGGCGAAGCGCTTAATCCCGTCGTCTTCGAACAGTTCTACAAACTGACAGGCATCAGGCTGATGGAAGGCTTCGGACAGACGGAAACAACGCTGACCATCCTGACCTTCCCGTGGATAGAACCCAAACCCGGTTCGATGGGCATTCCCAATCCGCAATACGACGTCGATCTGCTTCGCCCCGACGGAACGAAAGCCGAAGACGGCGAACACGGCCAGATCGTCGTCCGCACCGACCGGGGCAAGCCCATCGGCCTGTTCAAGGAATACTACCGCGACCCCGACCTGACCGCCGAAGCATGGCACGACGACATATATTACACCGGCGACGTGGCCTGGCGCGACGAGGACGGCTATTACTGGTTCGTCGGACGTGCCGACGATGTGATAAAAAGTTCAGGCTACCGCATTGGCCCCTTCGAAGTGGAAAGCGCGCTGATGACGCATCCGGCCGTGGTGGAATGTGCCGTCACGGGCGTGCCCGACGAGATACGCGGGCAGGTCGTAAAAGCAACCATCGTGTTAGCCAGGGACTACAGGCACAAGGTGGGAGATGAATTTGTCCGGGAGATACAAAACCACGTGAAACAGGTCACGGCGCCCTACAAGTATCCGCGTATCGTCGAATTTGTCGACGAACTGCCGAAAACGATCAGCGGCAAAATACGGCGTGTAGAAATACGCGAAAAGGACGATCAGCACTAATTCACGGTTCGGCGAAATATTATTTCCTGCTCCGGAGACTTTTCATCAATCCACAAGATTCTTGAATCTGTTGAAAATGCGGTTTTTGACAGTCTGGCTGGGGCGGACATTTTCCGACGAAGCCAGCGCTTTGATTTTTTCACGTTCGGACGGGGAAAGATTTTCGGGAATATACACGTTTATGTTGATCAGCAAATCGCCCGTCCCGTAACTGTTTATAGAGGGAAGTCCCTTGTTGTGCAGGCGGAGCACTTTGCCCGGTTGCATACCCGGTACGATTTTCACTTTCACCTTGCCGTCGACGGTCGGCACTTCCACCGAATCGCCCAGGACGGCCTGCGGCATTGTCAGCAGCAGATTGTATATCAAATCGTTTTCGTCGCGAATCAGTTCGGGATGTTTTTCTTCTTCGATGACAACCAGCAGGTCGCCGTTCTCGCCGCCGCGGCGCGCTGCATTGCCCTTGCCCCGCATGGACAGTTGCATTCCTTCGGCTACGCCGGCGGGGATGTGCAGCGTGATGATTTCTTCAGACCGGACGATGCCTTCGCCGTTACACTCGGGACATTTTTTAGTGATGGATTTTCCTGCGCCGCCGCAGGTCGGACAGGTAGACCGGGTTTGCATCTGTCCCCGCAGGGTGTTGACCACGCGAGTGACGTAGCCGCGTCCTTTGCAGGTAGGGCAGGAGGAGTAGGCATTGGCGTTTTCGGCGCCGCTGCCGTGGCATTTGGCGCAGCTCACATATTTCTCCATTCTGATTTTCTTTTCTACGCCTGTCGCAACTTCTTTGAGCGTAACTTTTACTTTTACACGCAAATCTGCACCCCGGTTCGTCACTGGGTATCTTCCGCCGGGTCTTCTGAAAGGGTCTCCGAAAGGGTCTTCGAAAATGACTCTAATAAACTGGGCAATAATATC
>JAIRLL010000297.1 GCA_031259505.1 Tannerella sp. | reverse complement strand
GGCTTCGTCAACCTGCCTCTGAGCATCGAAGGCATACGCTTTGCCGTCCTTATTCGCGAAGATACCGACTTCGTCAAGCTTTCGCTACGCTCGGTAGGCGATTTCCCGTGCAACCGTTTTGCTGCCGCCTACTTCAACGGCGGCGGACACCTGAATGCCTCCGGAGGAGAGTTCTACGGCACGCTGGCCGAAGCCGTCGACGCCTTCGAACACGGACTGAATGAATTTAATCCCGAAAAGTATTGATTTACGACTTTTTCGCCCTGCCTTTGCCGCCGTAAATTCAAACTTGAAAAAAGGAAAACCTGTCAAACCTTCAGACGGGATACTGCGCAAAAAAACTCCCGGCCTTGCCCTGTGCAAAGGTCGGGAGTTTTGAATTTTCAGCGCGTCCTTTCAGGGGCGTCTGTTATTTGGCCGCTTTCCTGCATCTGTCGAAGTATGCAAGAAAATCTTCGGCCGGTTTCCCTCTGAACTGATACATGTCGTTCACAGGGTAAAACGCGAAAGGAACGTATTCATACAGTTGAACGGCAACAAACTGACGGTCGCTCGCCGTGACGACGTCCATATAGCAGCCGCCCTGCGCCGAAACAATTTCAATCGGTTTCACGCCCGAAAAATTCTGCGTCGAAAGGGCATTCATAAATCCGGGCAACTGCGTCTTGTTAAAATAAAACGTCTCTTTCTTCACTTCGCTTCCGTTTTCCCTGAGCACATAACGTTTTGTTTTCATGAACGGAAGCAGTTTACCGCCTGATCTGACCGTTTCAAAGACCGGATGATCCAGTATATTATTTTCCATATTTTTTTTCGTGAATAAACAGTTAAACTTTATATAATGTGGTGATGTGCAGCCACACTCCCCTACCCTACTCTTTCGATTCGGATGGAAACGAAGCATGTCCGCACGCCATGCGGCCTGTTTTCCGCACGGTGAAACGCGAATATGTACTTCACGATGCGGAATCCCGAATTTCGAGTTCCGAATCCCGAAGCACGCGCGAAGCTGCTACACAAGGATTTCTCTCAATGCAAAGACATAGTATCTGCAGGAGGAACAGCGAAACAGCGACGTGCTCGAAGCATGTCTGCGGATAAAGATTCTGTGCAATGATTTCTTATGAACGGAATACAGCAGGATGACGTTTTCGAAAGAAAAACCCTGATGCGTGTTTCTGGCAGGCAACCTCATAAAAGAGCGCATGTTGTCGGCAAGTCGGAACATGAAAGTGAACGGACCTGTTTCCGCCGCCCGGACGATGTCCTGCCGAAACGGATTCACGGTATCAATCGTCCCCGAAGCGGCGGACGAAGACGCCGTCCGTCCCGCAGCCTGTTTCCCGTTGCTTTCCACCGGACGCAAAGCCAGTTGAAGCAACAGGCAGCCCGAAAAAATCAGCAGATGCCACATCATGTACTTATACTTTCGCAGTCTCATTTTCTATTGCCGGTATGTCCTGTTAAATTTACGGCAAATGTACGCACACTTTTCCGAATCGCATGTAGCCGCACGAAAAAAAACGTGACACGAACCGCTTCCTGAAACTTTCTTAAATCCGGAACCGCTTTTGTTTTTTTATTGAGCCGTAAAGTCTTTTTTACAGAAACAATCTCTTTCTTTGCCGGAAATAAAACATTTTATGAGACGATACGGTTTTATGCTCCCTGTGCTGTGCCTGTGTTCGGCCATCAATATCATGGCGCAGGAATGGTCTGCGCAGGATTCGACATGGCTCCGGCGCATACTGTCGGGCGAGGAAGAACTGCGGTTGAACGACGCCGCGCGCAAAGCCATCCGCGAAGGGACGCTGATTTCGACCGACCCCGCGCACGGCAAACAGCCGATACTTTCCGTGCCGCCGGAACTGCCCGTCACCAAAGCGTTTGAAAAAACCGAGATGCCCGAAAAGAAGAAAAAAAAACATGACCGAACTGCCGCCGTACATCTACATCCTGGACGGGCTGGGCGCCGCCGACACGTTGCAGGGCGCTTCGACGAAAATATCACGTCATGCAACTGCCACCACAAACTCCGTCGTCATACTGAAACAGTTGGATGTCCTCACGCCCCGTGAATCGGCGGTAACGGTGAGCAACCGGACGGCCATACGTTCGGGAAGTATTTCGGGAAACGCCGAGGATGTTTTGCGCTATATCTTCTGGTCAAGCCACCGCGCCAAAATGCGAAACCGCAAACACGCCACAGCCTGGCGTACATATAATCAGTATTGAACACCGGACAGCTTTCGCCGTTTGGACGAGACCTTCCGGCAGAATCACATCACCCTCACCGCGTCTCACAGGGCTTTAGCCCGATTCTTCCCGTTGTGGGGCAGGGGCGACGTGGCAATCCAGATCCGTGCATCATCCCGGATTGCTTTGCCGTTCCGCGTTGCGACTGCGAGGTACGAAGGCGCGAAGCAATCCTCCCCCTACCCGCTAATCGCCAGTGACCGCCGTCCCCGGAAAAAGATTTCGCCTAAATTGAAGTCGGGTTAATACCGGAAAGAAAAAAAACATTAACTTTGCCGTGCCAATACGGGTGGCGCCGGTATGTCCGCATCCTCGCGTTCCGCAGGGACAGGAAAGGGGCGGCTGTCTGCCGGAATGATCTGAAAGAAGGGAAGTATGGATAACAATATATTGCGTGTAAGCATCATACAGTCTCATGTCGAATGGGAAGACAAGGCGAAAAATCTGCACCGCTTCGGTGAACTTCTTCGCCGGATAAGCGGACACACACACCTGGCCGCCCTGCCCGAAATGTTCAGCACGGGTTTTTCGATGCGTGTAGAATCTTTGGCCGAATCGATGGACGGCGAGACCGTATCCATGCTGAAGCATTGGGCGTCGGACTTCGGAATGGCTGTCACGGGCAGTTTCATGGCAACCGAAGGCGGCGCGTATTACAACCGCGCCTTTTTCGTCACTCCCGAAGGCGGGACGTATTACTGCGACAAGCGCCATTTGTTTGGGATGGGACACGAAAACAGACACTATACAGCCGGAAGCCGCCGTCTTACGGTTGATTATCGGGGCTGGAAGATATGCCCGCTGGTATGCTACGACCTGCGCTTTCCGGTGTGGAGCCGCAACGTGCGCAACGAATACGATTTGCTGATCTACGTGGCCAACTGGCCGGCGGCGCGCAGGAATGTATGGAAAATCCTGCTGCCTGCGAGGGCTGTCGAAAACATGGCTTACGTGTGTGGCGTGAACGGAATTGGCCCGGACGGGTATGGATATTTCTGCGGCGGCGGGTCGATGGTCTGTACTCCGCGGGGAAACAGACTGATCGACGCCGGAAACGGCGAAACGGTGAGAACCTGTATCCTGAAAATGGATGAACTGAAAACTTTCCGCACAAAATTTCCCGCATGGAAAGATGCCGATTCATTTATAATTGAATAAGAAAAATGTTAAAGATGATAGAACCTGACTATATATTCGAAAGCAGTTGGGAGGTTTGCAACAAGGCAGGAGGCATTTACACAGTGCTTTCTACCAAGGCGCTAACGCTGCAGAAGCAATTCGGGAACCGCCTGCTGTTCATCGGCCCCGATTTCGGCGCGCCCAATCCCGATTTTGAGGAAGACAGGAAACTGTTTTCCGGGTGGCGGAAATCCGCCGAGCGCGACGAAGTGCTCCGCGTCAGAACAGGGCGATGGGCGATACACGGAAATCCGCTCGTCGTACTGGTAGACTTCAAGCCGTTTTTCCCCGACCGCGACAAACTGTATTATTCCATATGGGAAACTTTCGGCGTAGATTCGTCACGCGCGTATGGCGACTACGACGATTCCTGCCTGTTTGCGTATGCCGCGGCGAAGGTCATCCGCCATTTCTATCAGTATCACCATCTGGAAGACAAAAACGTCGTCGCCCATTTCCACGAGTGGACGACGGGCATGGGCGCGCTGTACCTTCGAAAACATCTTCCTGCGGTGGCTACCGTTTTTACGGCGCATGCTTCCGTCACAGGCCGCTCCATTGCAGGCAACGGCAAGCCGCTTTACGGGTATATGGACGGATACAACGGCGACCAGATGGCATTCGAACTTCACGTGGAGTCCAAACATTCGCTCGAAAAACAGACGGCACGCCACGCCGACTGCTTCACCACCGTGAGCGAGATTACAGCGACGGAATGTCGGCAGTTACTCGAAAAGGCGCCCGACGTGGTGATGCCAAACGGCTTTGAGCCCGACTTCGTCCCTGCCTCAGGCGAATTGTATGCCGCAAAACGCCGTCAGGCGCGCAGCGCGTTGCTGCGTGTCGCCGGCAAACTGTCGGGATGCGCCATCCGTCCCGAGGCTTTCCTTGTCTCCATCAGCGGACGTTACGAGTACCGCAACAAGGGAATCGACGTCTTTATCGACGTGATGAACACCCTGCGCCGTTCCGATGCATGGGATGGCGAAATCGTTGCGTTTGTGATGGTGCCGGCAGGGGTCTACGCGCCCAGAGCCGACTTGAGAAAAGCGCTTGACGACGACATCGAAACGACGGAACCGATGCAGGCGCCTTTCCTCACGCACTGGCTGCAGCGCATGGACGAAGACCGCGTGACGGATTTTATCCGCCATGCAGGATTTACCAACGCCGCTTCCGAGAAGGTGAAAATCATCTTCGTCCCCTGTTATGTCGACGGCAGGGACGGCATTTTTGACAAGACCTACTACGACCTGCTCATTGGAATGGATTGCACCGTCTTCCCCTCCTATTACGAGCCGTGGGGATATACGCCGATGGAAAGCATTGCCTTCGGCATCCCGACCGTCACCACCGACCTGGCAGGATTCGGCCTGTGGGCGAAGACCGTTGTCCAGGAGGGATGCGACATCGACGGCGGCGTGGCCGTCATGCACCGTACGGACGATAATTACAGCGAGTTGGTCAACGGCATAGCTGCCCGTTTGTGTGCAGTGATGCGGAAAAGTAAAGCGGAAAGAGACGCCATCGCACAAAACTGCCTCAATCTGGCGGCAAAAGCAGAATGGTCGCATTTCATCACCTTCTACCGCGAAGCGTACGCCATAGCCTTAAAAAGAGCGAAAGACCGTATACAAAAAGAATTATACTGAATAAGAAACAAAAACGATTAATTATAAAAAAACAAATAAATGAAAACTAAACCTGTCAATTCGAACGAAGCCATCTGGCGTGATATTTATTCACAGTCGAGGATCCCTGAACAGCTAAAGCATCTTCAGGAGGTAGCAACCAATCTATGGTGGGTATGGAATCACGAGGGCGCGAATCTTTTCAAGAAACTGGAGCCTGCCGTGTGGGAAGAAACACAGGGAAACCCTGTCGCACTGCTGCAACGCATATCCCGCGAACGCATAGAGCAAATACTGAACGACGACGAACTGATGAGCAAAATCAACCGCGTGTATGACACGTACAAGGCTTACATGCAGGAAGAATTTGACCGCGCGAAGCCGTCCGTAGCCTATTTCAGCATGGACTACGGACTGACCAACGTGCTCAAGATTTATTCCGGCGGACTGGGCATTCTGGCAGGCGATTATCTGAAAGAGGCCAGCGACAGCCATGTCGATCTCGTAGCCGTCGGGTTCCTCTACCGCTACGGATATTTCACGCAATCGCTCGCAATGGACGGCCAGCAAATAGCCAACTACGAGGCGCAGGATTTCACGCAACTGCCCATTACGCAGATGCTCGACGAAAACGGCGATCCGTTCATGCTCGAAGTACCGTATCCCGAACGGACGGTATACGTGCACGTCTGGAAAGTGCACGTCGGGCGCGTACCTTTATATCTGATGGATACCGACATCCCCGAAAACAGCGAATGGGACCGCTCCATCACGCACCAGCTTTACGGCGGCGACTGGGAAAACCGCATGAAACAGGAATACATGCTGGGTATCGGCGGCATTCTGATGCTGAACAGGCTGGGGATAAAAAAGCAGGTGTATCACTGCAACGAAGGCCATGCAGCCCTGATTAACGTGCAACGGCTGCTTGATTACATACAGCACGACCATCTCGAATTTGACGAGGCGCTCGAAGTAGTACGCGCATCTTCACTCTATACCGTCCATACGCCCGTTCCGGCCGGACACGACTATTTCGACGAAGCCCTGTTCGGGAAATACATGAGCGGATTTCCCGCCCGTCTCGGCATAAGCTGGCAGGAATTTATCGACATGGGACGCGAAAATCCGGGAAGCAGCGAAAGATTCAGCATGAGTGTTTTTGCGCTGAATACCTGCCAGGAAGTGAACGGCGTAAGCCGGCTGCACGGCAAAGTGTCGCAGCAGATGTTCGCCCCCGTCTGGAAGGGCTACTTCCCCGAAGAACTGCACGTGGGATACGTGACCAACGGCGTGCACATGCCCACGTGGATGGCGAAGGACTGGAAAATTCATCTGTTCAAACTCTTCGAACCGTCTTTCCTGCACGACCAGTCCAACCCGCATATCTGGGAAGCCATCCAGCAAGCGCCCGACAGCGAGATATGGGAAATACGCAGGAAATTAAAAAACAGGCTGGTCGAGTATATCAAAATCGACTATCGCGACAACTGGCTGAAGAATCAGGGCGACCCTTCGAAAGTCGTTTCCCTGCTCGAAAAAATCAATCCTAACGCCCTGCTGGTCGGATTCGGACGCCGTTTTGCAACCTACAAGCGCGCTCATCTGCTGTTTACCGATTTAGAGAGGCTGTCAAAAATCGTCAACAACGAGAACTATCCCATACAGTTCGTTTTCACCGGCAAGGCGCATCCTGCCGACGGTGGCGGACAGGGACTGATCAAGCATATTGTCGACATTTCGCGCCGCGACGAATTTCTCGGCAAGATCATCTTCCTCGAAAACTATGACATGCGCGTGGCGCGCCGCCTGATTGCCGGCGTCGACGTATGGCTCAATACGCCCACGCGACCGCTCGAAGCCTCCGGCACCTCGGGCGAAAAGGCAGAAATGAACGGCGTGCTCAACTTCTCCGTGCTCGACGGATGGTGGTACGAAGGCTACCGCGAAGGCGCGGGATGGGCCTTGACCGACAAGCGTACATACGACAACCAACAGTATCAGGACCAACTCGATGCCGCGACAATCTACCACATCCTCGAACATGAAATCATCCCTCTCTATTTCGCTAAAAACAGCAAGGGATACTCGCCCGAATGGATTCAGTACATCAAAAACTCCATCTCGCAAATCGCACCGCACTACACGATGAAGCGCATGCTTGACGATTATATCAATGGATTCTACAGCAAACTTGCAAACCGCGTGAAAACGCTTTCCGACAACAATTTTGCAGAAGCCGTAAGCATTGCCCGGTGGAAAAGGGAAGTAGCCGCATGTTGGGACTCCTTCACCGTGGAATTGCTTCAGTATGATGATGCCGTGCACCCGGTCGTGGGCGAAGACAACACCGTAAAGGTTGTGATTGACCGCGGGCAACTCAAATGCATGATGGGCGTCGAAATGGTTTATACAAGGGAAAACCCCGACAGGCACGAACTGGAATTTGTGTCGGCAACGCCTTTCCGCCTGATACGCGAAGAAGGTTCGAAGCTCTATTTTGAACTGAAAAATAAAACGGCCGAATTTGGTCGCCTGAAAGTAGGATTCCGCGTGTATCCGGTCAACGAAAAATTGCCTCACAGAATGGATTTTGCATACGTGCGGTGGATTTGATGCCGTAATTCATAGAGCCGGTCGCATGGCAGTTCGGACGAGGTACGACCTCACACAGAGACCTCGTCCGAACAGGCGCGACAATCAGATATGCCCGAAAGTCACAAAGCAACAGAGGTGAAACGGGGAATTTTTCACAAATTAAAAAAGCAGACAGGATTCTAAAATCATTAATTATGACAACAACAGCATTAATCGAAAAAGGAAATGACGGCACGTTCGGCATTTTTACGCCAGACATTGATCATACCATTGTCGGCGAAGGCAATACGGTAGAAGGAGCAAAGGCGGATTTTGAAAATTCTGTCAGGGAAATGAAGTTGTCCTACACGGAAAACAATCATGAAATTCCCGATGAACTGAAAGATGTGCAATTTATTTACAAATACGACATTGCCTCCATGTTCGACTATTACGACTGGATCAATGTCAGCCGGTTTGCAAAAAAAACCGGGATAAATCCATCCCTGATGAGACAGTACCGGATGGGGAATAAATACATCTCCGAAAAACAAATAGGCAAAATAGAAGAAACACTGCACAGACTGGAAAATGAATTGGCGGCAATCAAACTTTGATTTGTTCTTTATACTGCGCGCGGTGTAAATGTGTGATGTTATTCTACTGGATTGCCACGTCGCTACGCTCCTCGCAATGACGGAGATACCGTTGCTGTCGGCAATGGCGTCCGACGTCATTGCGAGGAGCGTAGCGACGTGGCAATCCAGTAGAATAACATCAC
>JAIRLL010000145.1 GCA_031259505.1 Tannerella sp. | reverse complement strand
GGATTGCTTCGGGCTACGCCCTCGCAATGACGTCAACAGTTTTCGGACAGACGCTATATATGCCGTACGGGGGAATGTACGCCGGGTTTTTACCGTCCCAGAATAATCAGTTTTTTCGCATCCGAAGCTTCGGCGGAAGCATTGGTGCGGATGGCGGCGCGGTAGATGTAGACGCCCGGACGAAGCCTTGCGCCGCTGCCGGCGGTCAAATCCCAGGTGACGGAATAGGCCTTGAACAGGTCGGACGAGCCGCTTTCTTCGTGCTCCCACTGCAGGCGTCCCGTCATGTCGTAGACGCGGATATTGACGGTCATTCGTGATTCGGGACGGTTGTGATTCAACAGGAAAGTGACATTCTCGCGTGCGGGGACGGGGTATGCCGTCAGTTCGGAGATGAAGGGCTTGAGGTTGTCGACCACTTCGAACGTAAACGTTTGCGCCGTCGACTGATTCAGCACATCCCAGGCCTTAAATTCCGCCTTGTGCTGTCCGGCAGACAGCGCGGGGATGGAAAATTTCACAATGCCTTCGCCTGCCTTTCCTCCCACATGTGTCTCATAATAGGAATTCAGGTTGTACCGGAGCGCCGGATTGTCGTCGATTGTCAGCGTCACGTCGTGACCGATGCTGCTGCCGCCAATGTTGACGCCGCTTTTATCCCAGAGGATGGCGATGAGGAACGGTGTCTCGTTGACCTTGCCTCCGTCGGCGAAGGTTGTGTCATTCAAGTATAAAGCCCGTATTTCAGGCCCTTCCGCATCGTCCACGGCCTGCTCGGCCGTACCGCCTGCCCTGAATTTCATGAAGGCGCCCTGCGCTTCGATGTTTGTGTTTTCGTCGAGGGCGTACAGGCTGATTTTGCCCGGGCGGTTCGAATAGGATATGTCTTTGGGAACGACGAACGAAAAGGAGAAATCGCCGTCCCTGACAAGGTCGTTTACTTTCTGCAATACGTTGGGATAATCTTCGTAGTCGAACGTGTTTCCTTCGGTGTCAACGTATCGCGTGCGTACAGTTTGACGGCTGTCGAGGATGGTGGCAGACAGCGAACCGTTGAATGTCGCAGCCCTGGCGCCCGACGGATCGAGTATTTTACCTTTGACGGTTATCTGTTCCAAAGCCTTGAAATTTATCGTATCGCCCGACACCGGCTGTCCGTTTATTTCCGTTATCTCGACTTGACAGTCGGGATAGGCAAGCGTGAGCGCCGGGTCGCCGATGAGTACGAAACGCACCCGGTCGAAGCTTTTGACGTCCTGCTTTGTTGCCCGGATTACTTCGCCCAGCGTCAGCCGGCGGCCGTCTTTTTTGTCGAACAGATGTTTCATCAGCGTGCGGTTGATCTCGCCGTTTGAATTGGTGAAGGCGACGCGCGTCGTCGAGAAAAGCCCGATGCCGCCGCTTCTGGTATTGAGGAACACGTTTTCGCCTGCCGAAGTCGGGAAACCGTCGAACGGAGCAAAGTCGCAGGTCGCCGTAATCCACAGGGGAAGCGCGGTATAGCTTGCCTGCTGAATGAACGTTTCGGTGATGACCAGTTCGTCGCTCAGCGACTTGTGGTTGCCGTGCCCGGTGTAGTTGAAAACGAGCGTCCCTTCTCTGAGTTGCCTGGCGATGCCGGCTTCGATATCGGGATAGGTCATCCGGCCGCCTTCGTTCGATTTTTTGAACGCATAGAAAAAGAGTTTGTTGCAGATAAAACCGGGATGTTCCTCTTCCATTGTCCGGGTCATCTGGTACGACTGCACGGTGTGGGTAATTTCGTAGTTGTATGTCGCATTTCCGTCGTCCGCCACGAAGCAAAGGTTGTTTTTCCAACTGCCGGCATTTTTATTGTCCATGTAAGATATGACTTTGTCTACGACGGTCGCGGCCTGCGTCGCCGTGCGTACGGGAAATCGTCCGATGCCCAGTAGCACTTTGTCGTTCGTCATGTTGACTCCTTCGTTGTCGGCCAGGAGGCCGAAATAGTCGTCGATTACGACCGAACCCTCGTCGAGCGAATTGCGCGTCTGGTAGGTCGGGAGAAAGTTATCCATCGGCACGTTTTTCCATGCGGGCGTCAACTGGCGATTGTCGTACGTCCCGTCGCCGAAGAGCAGCAGGAAACGCGGCGCGTCGGCATCGGATGTTCTCCGGTCGTAAAACATTTTCATGAAGCGCCGAATGGCTGTGGCGTCGGGCGTCCCGCTCGAGAACTCGTTGTAGACCTGTTCGGGCGTCACCACCGTCACGCTGATTTTCGTGTGCGTACGGTGTTTTTCGGCAAGACGTTCCGCCTGGGCGGTAAATGCGGGCTGCGCCAGAATCACCATCTCGGTTTGCGGGAGGGCGTGCAGGTTTTGAGGCGTCACTTCGTGCGCCGTTTCGGGAGCGGGGATGGCGCCGGTGATGTCGACCAGCGCAAACTCGCGCAGTTCGGAGCCGGCGGGAATGGTAAACGAAAGTTCGGAACCGTTGAGCGCCGTTTCCATCAGGACGGGATGAAAACTGTCCGTGACGTCGAAAACGCGCATGTTTGCCGTCGCATCCCGTATCGTAAACCGCGAGACGTTGTCGCGCGCCGCTATGCTGCGGAAAAAGGTATACGGCTCGCCGTATGATTTCAGTTCACGCTTCGTTTGCAGCACAATATAGTCGAGATAGCTCTGGTGTCCCGCCGGACTGTAGCTGACCGTCACTCCCGTGTTTTCGGACTTGTCGCCTTTCCACGGCGCATAGCGGTTTGTCTCAAAACCTTTGATGTATGCGGACAGATAGCCGTTGTTTATTCTGACGGTTTCTTCTATTAGCTGATTTCCGTCGACGGCAAGCGTGACCTTTCCCTGTACGTTTGTGGGATTCGCGATAAAGCGAAATGAGACCAGCGCTTCGTCCTGCGTGATGCCCGGTATGTGGAACGTGAAATTTCGCGAGGCCGTGGTTTCGAAACTCTCTCCGAAAAGTTCGCGCCCCGAGTTGTTGACGGAGGTTTCGTCTTTTTCGTAAATCGTATAATCGTCGAAAGTCAGGATTTGCAGCGAAGCGGCGTGAGCGACGGAAGGGACGGTCGCCATCTCGCCCGTCGGCGTGGCATCCGTCACAAAATAGTAGCCGTACGTTGAGTAGGGATTGTTTTCGTGTATAAACTGCTGAATGGAACCTGTCCCGTAATAGCCCGTTTCGTATGTCCATTTGACAGGCCCCCGGGCATAAAACAGCAGATAGCCGTCGCCGCGCCAGACGTCGGTCGCCGGCAGGTCGTCGACGTAGGGTTTCGAGAAATCTTCGTCCAGCAGCCACCCGCCGTAGCCGTGCACGGACACTTTTGACGGGTCCGAAAAGCCCATCTCCTTCAGGTCGGCATTCGTGATTTTATATATACCGGTACGGTCGACGCGTATTTTCACCCATTTGCCTTCCGACAGCGCGGACTGCGCAGCATAGCGGCTGCCGTCTGCCCGAACCGCCACAGCAGACAGACACAACAACAGAATCGATATATATAATTGTCTCATACTTGCAAATTCATTTTCTTACCTGACATAAAAATCGAGCAGTTTCCGCGCTCCAAGATAACCCTCCAGATGGTCTCCGACATGTACTCTGCCAACGCCTGCAGGCGTGCCTGTATAAATCAAATCGCCCATTCTCAACGTAAAATAACGACTTGCGTAAGCAATAATCCTGTCAGTCGAAAAAATCATGTCGCCCGTGCAACCTCGCTGAACTGTCCGCCCGTTGATATCCAGATGAAACGACAGTTCGTCGACCTTCCCCGCTTCCGTCAGGGGGATGAATTTCCCGACAGCGGCGGAATTGTCGAACGCCTTGCTCAATTCCCACGGCAGCCCGCTGTTGCGCAGTTTCGTCTGCAAATCGCGCGCCGTGAAGTCGATGCCCGTCGTGACTTCTTCGTAATAGCGGTGTGCAAACTGTTCGCCAATATTTTTTCCAAGCCTGCATATCTTCACCACAACCTCCGTTTCGTAATGCACTTCGGACGAAAAGTCCGGCAAAAAAAACGGTTTGCCGTCTTTCAGCGCCGAATCGGCCTTCATGAAAACGGCAGGCTCCGTAATGTTTAACGAATGATGCATCTCTTTATTGTGAGTGGCATAGTTCATTCCTACAGCAATAATTTTCATTGTCTCACTCTTTCCAGATTATTTTACTGTGCAAACTTATGCAAAAACAGCGAGATTTGGAAATTCGAGGATTTTGCGGGGCGCATTTGACTACGTCGATTTTCAATTCAAATTGTCGCATCGTCAAGTGACTGTCTCAAAAGTCAGGAATCGCAACGCATGACATTATGAAAGTCCTGAAACGAAGTTCGACGATAGTCAAAGGACGTAATTTTCATAACCGCAGGTCAGCGACCTGCGGGAAGTCTCGCCATAGCCTGTTCTGCCTGAAAGGCAGGATTTTGCGAGGAACATAGCGACGTGGCAATCCCGCGCCGTGCGTCATCCCGGATTGCTTCCTGCTTCGTACCTCGCAGTCGCAGTGACGGGGCGGCGGCCTGCAACGACGGGGCGGGACTGGCCGTCATCCATTTGTTCAACCCCTGACGTGGTTGGCAGAGGGGGGGGCGCACTGTCCCTGAACTGCGCTATGCCTGTTCGGGGTGATGCATATTCGACGCCTTCAGCGTCATCTGCTACCCTGTAATGCGACAGTTCGAATGGCGCTCATTTTAAATCCTGCATTGCAGTTTAAATATAATCCCTATCTTTGCGAAATAAATTATAATTATTCAAAAGACATGACAACACGTAGAAATTTTATCCGGCAGGCCGCAGCGCTCGGCGCCGGGCTTTCAGTTAATCCGTTTTTTATCAAGGCGGGAAGCAGTTCCGTAGCCGCTAACGATAAGATCGGAATAGGTCTCATCGGCTGTAACGGGATGGGATTTGGCGATCTTACGGCTTTCCTGCGCAATCCTGAAGTAGAGTGCATCGCCCTCGCCGACGTCGACGGGAACGTGCTGAACCGGAAGGCTGCCGAAGCTGCCAAATTGCAGAAGGGAAAGAAAGTAGCCCATCTGTACAAAGACTGGCGACGGCTGATCGACCACAAAGACATCGACATCGTCATTGTCGGGACGCCCGACCACTGGCACTGTCTCCAGTTGGTAGCCGCCTGCGAGGCAGGGAAAGACGTGTACTGCGAAAAGCCTCTGGGCAACAGCATCGAAGAATGTAACGTAATGATTCGTGCGGCGGAGCGTTACAACTGCGTCGTGCAGGTAGGCCAGTGGCAGCGCAGCGACCCGCACTGGCAGGACGCGATGGCCTTTGTCCACAGCGGCAAACTCGGTAAGATACGCACCGTGCGCGTCTTTTCGTATCAGGGCTGGTGTCCGTCCATCCCCGTCAAGCCGGACGAACCCGTCCCGCAGGGCGTCGACTACGACATGTGGCTCGGCCCCGCCCCGCAACGCCCGTTCAACCGTAACCGTTTCCATTTCACCTTCCGCTGGTTCTGGGACTATGCCGGAGGACTGATGACCGACTGGGGCGTGCATCTGCTCGACTATGCCCTGTACGGCATGAACGTGACGGCGCCCGGCTCCATCATGGCTTCGGGCGGCAAGTTCGGATACCCCGACGATGCCTGCGAAACGCCCGACCTGCTGCAAACGATCTACACCTTCGACGGTTTCACCGTGATGTGGGATCATGCCATCGGTATTAACGACGGTGGATACGGCCGTACGCACGGACTGGGCTTCGTCGGCGAAAACGGCACGCTGGTAGTCGACCGCAGCGGCTGGGAGGTGATTCCCGAAAAAGTGAGCGGCACGGAGCGTATGGACGCCGTACCGCTGAATAAACAGTACGGCGAAGGAGGGCTGAATCTCCACGTCAAAAATCATCTGGAATGTATCCGGACGCGCAACCGCAACTGCAACGCATCAATCGAAATCGGCGCGCACATCGCCAAATTCTCGCAACTGGGCAACATCGCCTACCGCACGGGAAAGAAACTGACGTGGGACGGGAAATCTTTCCACGACAGCGAAGCCGACCGCTATCTGACGAAAGAATACCGCGCGCCCTGGACGTTTCCGAAAGTGTAATAATTCATAATTTTATGGCTGTTTTAATAAGACGTTTAAAGAAGAACCTGTCGTTGCGGGTCGTGAGCCTGACGGGTATGTCCATTGTTTTCGCGTGCATGATACTGTCATACGCATATATAAAATATGAATGGAGCTACGACCGCTTCCACGAAAAGGGCGACCGGATTGTCCGCCTCTCCATCCGGTACGGCAACGAGCCTGTGGACGGACGCATCTACGGAGAAAATAACCTCGCGATGGCCGGCGGCGTTCCGGGCGTGGAAGACGCCGTGCTGCTAAACAAGGTCGAAACCGCCGTGCTGAATACCGGAGGAAAGGCGCGCATGATCAATAACTTCTATTTCGCGACGGCCAACTTTTTCGACATATTCGGTTACAGCCTTGCCGAAGGCGACGCGAAAAGCGTACTCGACGCGCCCGAAAAGGCGGCAGTCAGCAAACGCCTCGCCCGGGAACTGTTCGGCGAAGACGCGCCGGTCGGCAAAGAAATCCAACTCTCCAGCCGAAGATTCGAGACGCGGACGGTCTTTGTCAGCGGCGTATTCGAAGACTTCCCGGAAAACACGCATTTCCACACCGACCTCATCGTCCACCGTCCGGACAATGACCGCGACAGCTATTCGTATGCCTACCTGTTGCTCCATCCGCACGCGGACAGAGGACAGGTGCGGCAGGCAATTGCGGCGCGTCTGGACGAAATGAGCCGCGACAGTCCGCGAAAAGCCTCGCCCATCCTGATGCCGCTGACCGACATTCACCTGCACAGCCATCTGCAACGGGAAATGGAGGTAAACGGAAACATAAGCTATATCTACATCATCGTGGGCGTGAACATCCTTCTGCTGACGGTCGTGCTGTTCAATCTCCGGCTGAATGCCGGACTGATGTTCGCCCACAGCCGGCAGTATTACCGGCTGCTGCGGCTGAACGGCGCATCACCGTCGACCATACTGACCGGCGAGAGCCTGTCGGCGCTGGTAATCGGGACGGCTTCCGTGCTGACGGGATGCGTGCTGACATATCTCCTGCACCCGCTCCTGCACGTCAGGCTCGAAACGCTGAGCGGAGCGGAGGCAGGCATCTTTTGCCTGTCGTTCGTAGCAGTTGCGTGCGCCGTTTCTCTCCTGCCGGCGCTGCGCGGGATGTCGACCACGCTGTTCCTGAACAGCGGAAACGACCTGCGCCCGTCGCACTTCTCGCTCTCCAGCGTGCGCGTCATGCTGATCGCGCAGTTCTGCATGGTGATGTTTATCGTGATTCTCGGCTTCGGGATAAGCCGGCAAATGCATCTGATAAGCGTCTCGCAGATGGGCGGAGGCGGACAGTTCATACTGGCCATAAAAGAACAGCCCGACGCCGTCAAGGCACGGTACGACATGCTCAGGGCTGAACTGCTGAAATATCCGGAAATCGAAGCCGTCACTTCGTCCATGCAACTGCCGGGCACGGCTATCCGCGACGCCATTTATGTCCGGCGCGAAGGCGAAGCGGCAGACGAAGGCAGATATATCCCGCTACTGGCGGTGGGCGATGACTTTCTTCCCTTCTTCGGCATCAGCCCCGTGGCCGGAAACGTCTTCCAGCCTTCTACGCGGACATACGGGGAAGAAGAACAACTGCTTCTCGACATAATAGACGGCCGCGACGCACAGTCGTCCGCTCTCACCGAAGAATACGTAATCAACCTGAGCGCCATGCAGCAACTCGGTTTCGCCTCGCCGGACGAGGCTGTGGGAAAAATGCTGCACTTCGAACAACCCATCGTAGGATACATTAAAAAAGGACGGATTGCCGGCGTGACCCGCGATTTCACCTACACAAACGCCTACGAAGCCTCCATGCCTCTTATCATTATGCAACGGAAAATGTTTCAGCACTGCATCATGGCGCGCCTCTCGCCCGACCGTCTCCCGCAGGCGCTTGAGACCTTCAGGCGCGTATGGGCGGAAGTGATACCCGACTATCCGGTCGACTATGCTTTCCTGAGCGACGTATATGCCGAAATATATCACAGCGACCTGAAAGCCGGGGCGCTGGTGCGTCTCTTCTCCCTGCTCAGCCTGCTGGTTGCCAATATGGGGCTGATCATCATCATGGCCTTTGTCATCAGGAGGAAGACAAAAGAAATCGGCATACGCAAAGTGCACGGGGCTACGTGGATGGACATCGTCCGCCTGCTCAACACCCGCATTTCGCTGTGGATAGCGACGGCATTCGTCATCGCCCTGCCGCTTGCCTGGTGGGTGACGGCGCACTGGCTGGAGAATTTTGCCCAGAAAACACGGCTCGACTGGCAGGTATTCATCCTGGCCGGACTGTCGGTATGGCTCGTCTCCGTCCTTGCCGTTGCGTGGCAAAGCTGGCAGGCCGCACGCCTCGATCCGGTCAGGGCGCTGAAAGTCAACTGAACCGTATGAAAGAAAACCCTCAAATGCTGCTGCTGATCGGCGCTCCGGGGTCAGGGAAAAGTACTTTTGCCAAATCCTTTCTCCGCACGGAAACACACTGGATGCGCCTTTGCCGCGACGATTTCCGCATGATGAA
Organism: Tannerella sp.; assembly: GCA_031259505.1. GTDB lineage: Bacteria > Bacteroidota > Bacteroidia > Bacteroidales > Tannerellaceae > Tannerella. The sequence continues at coordinate 1,363 of JAIRLL010000145.1, read as the reverse complement.
CTTCAACGGCTCGGTTATGTCCCCATACGAAGAATTTCTGATTACCGGGATGATCGATGCTTCGATCGAAACACTGCTTCACAACAGATGCAGCGTGCTGCTCGACGCCACGCATTGCCGCGCCGGCTATTTGAATCACTATATCGGGAAATTCAATGCCATGGCCGACATATCGTTCAAACTCTTCGAATGTGAAACGGACGAACTGATTGCGCGCTGCGAAAGACGGCGCGCGGAAACAGGTCGCCATGTGCCCGAAAACATCATCCGGCGGTTTGTCGATGAACTGGAGACGCTGAAAAAGACATTCGATTTCTCGCCGCGCCCCATGAAACAGACCACATAATAGGGCGGCAAAGATTCAAAATAACCGACCGGAAAACGGTTATATATGTCCACGAATTACACGAATTTACACGAACTGACATGAGAAAATTCGTGTAATTCGTGGACAAAGTTCTCTATTGATATATAAGCCATAAACGGCTATTCCTTATACCGAACTCAGGTCGGTAGAATAATATCGCAAAATTACACCGCGCGCAGTATATTTTTCGTCCCTTAATTTCCGAGTGTGAAATGATGCGTGATGCAGGGCGGCAATTCGTTGCGGCAGTGCGTCACGTAGACGAGCGTTTTGGCCTTGCGGTCGCAGAATGTCGAGATGATTTGCGAAACGCGTTTCCTGTTCGACGCATCCAGCCCGTGCAGCGGTTCGGTCAGCGTCGTGCACGAGGCTGCATCCAGACCGATATACGGATTGTCAAGCACAAGTATCTCCGGCGCAGACAGCAGCGCGGACGATAAGAATCTTGCGCAGTTCTCCGCTCGAAAGGTGGATGATTTTTTTCGAAAGAGAGGCTTCGATGCACAACGCTTCGCATATCTTCATGCCGGCCGGATCGGAGGCGGCCGCGGACGGGAACAGTTCGCCGACCGCCGGCAGATCGTCCGTTTCCGTGGCATGCCAGCGCTGCCGGTAATAGGCGTTGCGCATGTCGGCCAGCGAGTGTATGTCTCTGAATGAAATGCTTTTTACGCCGTCGCACAGTTTCCCTTTCAAACTGTGCCGAACACGACCCTCTTTCAGCAGATAACGCCCCAGTAGAATGTCGGCCAGCAAGCTTTTCCCGCTGCCATTCGTCCCGACGACCGCCCACTGCTCGCCCCGCCGGACAGGCTCGGCAAAACGGCATCCGGTCAGCGCCGGAACGGCATGTTCTATGGATATGATCTTGCTGCCGTCCATTCAGCTCCACGTGACGATTCTGGGTACAAAAATGATACATCCCACGACGACGGCTGCAATGGACGCAAGCAGTACCGCGCCGGCTGCAAGGTCTTTGACTGTCTTGATTTTCGG
>JAIRLL010000142.1 GCA_031259505.1 Tannerella sp. | reverse complement strand
TTCATAATCACGAGGTGTTTTGCCCAGCTAATTTCTCTAACCAATGGATAGAGATTTGTAACTTCATGGTATTCAGTATAGAACTTTGCCATAAACCACAAGTTAGGCGTTGAAAAACCCGTTGCACCCGGAAATTCCGCCTGCAATTCACGCGACAAAGCAGGGACAATGGATTTACCCCAACTTTCTGCCTGTTTTTCGGCGATGGACTTGCCAATTTCCCAGTAAAGATTAATTAACTGCACATTAACTGCTTTCATTGCTTCGTACTGTGCCTGCCGAACCTTCTGCTTGATCTCTGTAATAAATTCGCTTTGTATTTTAGATAAATTATTCATATCAAATCTATTTTAATTTGCGGTGCAAAAGTACATGAAATTTTCGACATTACACACAGCCGATAAAAATGGGTGCATTTGACTATGTCGATTTAAAATCCCTGCCTCCCGCTGAACTGGTCGGAAATGGAGGCTATGCTGGATTGCTACGATTTGCTAAAAAAAACCAAACATGTTTGAAGGGTTTTCTTGATAAAAGGAAACCCTTCAATTATTTACAGGGGGCGTTGACGGGAAACAGCCTGTTTTAAATTAAATCTCGATATTTTTCTTCTTATTGAATCCAAATTTCATCATCGCCTTATCCGTCAGATAATACACCAGCGGCACGACTGTCAGCGTCAATATCATCGAGCTTGTCAAGCCGCCGATAAGCGTCCACGCCAGACCGTTTTTCCATTCGGCGCCCGGACCCTGCGCCAGAGCAATGGGCAACATTCCGGCGACGGTCGAGAGCAGAGTCATAATAATTGGGCGGAAGCGTTTACGGACAGCCTCCGTCAGGGCTTTTTTCACCTCCATGCCCTCCTGTTGCAGTTGTCCGGCGAAATCGACCACGATAATGGCGTTTTTTGCGACTAATCCCACCAGCATAATCAATCCAAGCATCGTGAACAAGCTCAGCGCCTGCATGGAAAGTGCCAGAGCAAACAGCGCGCCTATCAGCGCCAGCGGAATGGAAAACAGCACGACGAACGGACGGACATAACTGTCGTACAGCACAACCATTATCAGATAAACCAGCAGTATGGAAACCAGCAGCGCAAATCCGAGTGTTCCGAAAGCGTCGTCCTGTACGGCAAGTTCGGCGCCATATTCGATGCTCGTTTCTGCGGGCAGGCGAAATGTCGAGAGCATCGTCTTGATTTCGTCGCCGACCGTTCCCACCGGACGTCCGGTTATCTGACAACTCAGCGTGACGGACGACATGCGGTTATGTCGGTCGAGCCGCGTAGCGCCTTCGCTTTCGGTGATTTCGGCAAACTGCTGTAAGCGTATCATTTCGCCGCGCACGTTTTGCAGGGCGAAGTTTTTCACGTCGTCCATGTTTCGGCGGTCGAAACTCGCAAGGCGGATGTTAATGTCCCATTCGTTATTTCCTTTTTTGAATTTAGCGTCACGGTTACCGCTGTAAGCGTTGCTCAAAGCCGCTCCGAGCATGTCGAACGACACGCCCAGCAGCGCCATTTTTGCACGGTCGGGCAGGATGAGGATTTCGGGATTCCCTGCTTCAACGGAACTCCTCGCGTCAATCACGCCGGGGATAGCCGACATGCCGGCGAGGATTTTGCCGGAAACAGCAATCAGCGAATCAAGACTGTTGCCGATGACGTATATTTCGATGGGCGCGGCGTCTTTCCCTCCTAAAATACTGCTGACGGCAGTGCGTATCCTGGCGCCGACAATGGCGTTTTGCAGCGCCTGTTTCATTTCGCGGGAAAATTCGGGAGCCGTCGTCGTGCGCCGGTCGTATGGTACCATTTTTACGAATATATCCGCCAGATTCGCCTGCGGCTGTCCCAAATCGGATGTGCCGACCGTCGTGAATACCGACGTAACTAACGGACTGCTGCGCAGGATGCTTTCAGCGCGGTAAGCCGCACGGTTGGTCTGCTCGACAGTCGCATTTTTCGGCAGTTCGATTTCGATAAAAAATTCGCCGCGGTCGCCGATGCTCATCAGTTCGTTTCCTATCAGCCCGAATGAAAAAAGCGACAGGGAAGCGGCAAACAGCGCAATTGTTATCCCGAATACAACAAGTTTGTGACCGAACGACCATTGCAGCAGCGATGCCATGCCCGCAGCAAGACTGTTCATCCCGCGTTCGAAGCCGCCGACCGTTTTTCCCCACCACCGGTCGGGATTGAGCGTTTCGAGTTTTGACAGGCGCGAAGAAAGGCAGGGTACAAGCATGAACGACGCCAGCAGGCTGAACAGTGTCGCCGCCGCCGCCGTGATGCAAAACTGCCGGAACAGATCCGAAACGACGGACTGCGTAAAAGTTACGGGAAGAAATACGACAACCAGCACAAGCGTTATGGAAACGACGGTTGCGCCGATTTCCTTCATCCCGTTGAACGTTGCTTCGACGCGGTTTTTACCCGTTTCGAGATGACGGTGGATATTTTCGACGACCACAATAGCGTCGTCCACCAGAATACCGACAACGAGCGACAGCCCGAGCAGCGTCATCAGGTTAAGCGTGAATCCCATAAGGTACATCACGATAAAGGTTGCCACCAGCGAGGAGGGTATGGAAACGAGTACAATCAGCGAATTGCGGATGCTGTGCAGGAAAAACAGCATGGCGAGGGCGACCAGAAGTACGGCAAGCAGCAAGTCCTGCACAACGGAGTCGGCGGCTTCGACCGTAAATTCCGATTCGTTCAGCGCAATGACAAAATCCAGCGCACGGTCGCGGTTTGCGGCTTTCATTTCGTCCAGAATATTTTCGACCCGCCGGCAGACCTCTACCGTATTGGCGTCGGGCTGGCGCTGTATCAACATGCCGACAGACGTGCGACCGTCCACGCGGTTGACAGTGCTTGTCTCCTTCGGCGAATCGGTAACGTCCGCAATGTCTTTCAGACGTATCATCGAGCCGTCGGCGGTTACTTTCAGCGCCACGTTCGCCACGTCGTCCGTCGAAACGTATTTTCCGGACAGGCGGAGCATGACCTGCCGCTGTTCGTCCTTTACCTTTCCGGCAGGAAAATCAAGATTCGAGTTGATCACCGCGCTGCTTACTTCCAGAATGGACAGACCGCAGGCTTTCATCCGTTTTTCGTCGAGGTTTACCTGTATCTCGCGCTCGCTTCCTCCAACTAACTGAATGTTGGCTACGCCGGTAATCTGTTCTATCCTGGGTTGCACTTCGTTTTTGAGGAAGTCGTAGAAATCGTCCGGTGGCATATCGCTCGTTGCGCCGATATTCAACACCGGCAATTCGCTTATATTCATTTTGGTAAACGCCGACTCTTTCACTCCCACCGGCAAGGTTTGCCTGATGACGCTGACTTTCCGCTGCGCTTCCTGCAACGTTTGGTCGATATCGGTTCCCATGTGAAATTCAACCATAACGGCAGAATAACTTTCCATCGAAATACTCGCTATCTGCTTGATTCCTTCGAGCGAGGCAAGCGCGTTTTCGACAGGTTTGGTAACGGCGCTTTCTACTTCCTGCGGACCGCCGCCCGGATACGCGGTAGATACAGTCATCACAGGATATGACATGTCGGGGAAAAGTTCCTTGTTAAGGTTCCGGTACGAAAATATGCCGAAAAACAGCAGTACGGCAAATGTTACGACGACAATAGAGGGTCGTTGAACGGATAATTTTACAATATTCATAAATCCCTGTTGTTAAAGGTTCATTACTTTTATATTTGATTTATCGGTCAAATTGATTTGTCCGTCAAATACGACGACTTCGTTTTCGGTCAGACCGCTAAGGACTTCCACGCAGTCGTCGGTTACATTTCCGATGACAATCGAACGCAGATGCGCCTTATCTTCCGAAATAATGTAAACTTTCGGCTCTTTCAATCCACCGACAATGCAGCGGCGATCTATCACCAGACGTTTCTTTTCGACGGCGGTTAAATCCGGTTTGATTTCCACTTCGGCAAACATTCCGGGCTTCAAGTCTTCCGAAACAGGAATGTCGATTTCGACCTTGTAACTCACCGCCTCGTCGCCCTGAATGCTTATTCTGCTGACCGTTCCTTCAAATGTCCTGTCCGCAAAAACGTCGGACTTGACAGACGCCTGCTGTCCGTGTTTCAAGCGGACTACTTCCTTTTCCGTAACGAAAATTTCCATTTTCAGGCGCGACGGATCGACTGTTTCGGCTATCGCCATTCCCGAAGTAACCAGGCTGCCTTCTTCGATCATCACGTTTTCCAGCACGCCGGAAGCGGGTGCGACGAGTAACGTGTTCTGCAACCTGTCTTTCAAATCGAACACCCGCTGTTCGGCGCTTTTCAGGGTCAGTTCGACGGCTTCCGTTTCGGTTTTCGTTACGATGCCGTCCTTTTGCAGCGATGCGTAGCGTTCCATGTCCTTTTTTGCCTTTGCATGATTGGATTCTGCAACCCGCAAATCTTCACGTATCAGGCGGTCTTCAATTTTGACAATGGGTGTACCTTTTGTAACCCTGTCGCCTGTTTTCCTGTACTTTTCCACCACTGTTCCCTGCGATTTGGAAGCAATTGTAAGGCTTTTTTCGGCAACAATTCTGCCTGTCGCCGCGATTGGCGGATTGACTTCCGTCCACCGGGCTTGCGTTACATTCACCGGAATAACGACATTCATCTCCAGCGAGATTTGCGACTTGCGGTCGATTTTCTGTTTGTTCGTTACCAGCACAACTGCGATAAGCGTTACCAGCAGTGCGCTTATTAAAATCGAAAAAATTTTATTTGATTTCATCATCATAAAATGTTATATTAAATGTTAAATGTTAACTGTTAATTCTTAATTCTTAGTTTTTAATTCCTCAAGTCTTCCTTCCGCTTTCATCAGATTTAATTCGGCTTTTTTCAAACGGATAATTTCGGAAATACGTGAAATTTGCGCTTCCCGCAACGCATTTTCGGTTTGCAGCAAGTCCGTAACCGTATATAATCCTTCCTGATACAGCCTTTGGCTTTGCCGGTACACTTTTTCGGCAAGGCGGAGATTGTCGTCCTGCGATTTTGCAGACTTATAACTGACGATTAATTCCGACCGGGCATTTTTCCGTTCCATAATGGCGGACTTTTCGGTATGTGCAATGTCATTATTGAGCCTCGCGCCCTGCAATTTAATCTGGTTTGCAGCCTGATGTTTGGATGTGCCGTCGAAAAGCGGGATGCTCAATCGCAGTCCGATATAGGACGATCTGAACCAGGCGTCCTTATCGCTCAGGTGCAGTTTTTCGGATTGAAACTGATACGCTCCGGCGGCTACCAGCGAGAGAGTGGGCATATATTTCATCTGCGTCGTCTTCAATTCGAGACGGTTTAACTCCTTTTGCTGTTTCAGGACAGCAAGCTCCGTTATTTCAGAGTGAACGCTCTCTTCGCCCCATCCCTGTTCGGGGAAATCAATTTGCGACAGGACGGCGCTGTCCGGAGAAAAATCTTCGTCCGGCGGCATCCCTGCCAACAGTTGCAAATATCTTTTCTGCTGTTCCGCGACAACTTTCAAATGTTCCTGTTTCACTTTCAGGTCAGCGATATTCACCCGGATGCGATTCAAGTCAATTTCCCTTGTAAGGTCTTCTTTCACCCGCAATTCCGTTTTTGTATAAAGCGAATCCTGCAAACGGAGATTGCCGGAAATGCTTTTCAGTTGCTGCTCGCTGTCCAGCATATCGTAATACACCGACGCGACATCGTAAATCAACTGTTCTTCTGTCATTTGGCTTTTCAGACGCGACAGTTCTTCGGCGCTCCGGGCAGCCTTGATACCGGTAAAAAGCGCGGGATTGAAAATGACCTGACTCAACTGTACGGAAACATCCGCCTCCCATGGAACGCCCAACTCCGCCGGAATTATTTCACCGGGTTGCCCGACGATTTCTCCCGGCAGCATCACTACCGGAATCGCAAGGTTATCCGTCAGCGCCGCCGAAGCGTCTGCCTGCGGCAGGAGAGCGGCGCGTGTTTCCTTTGTCCTTGCCGCTGTTTCCCGGACGTCCAACTCGGCATTGTGTACTGAATAACCGTTGTTTACGGCAAATTCGACACACTGTTGAAGCGTCCATACTTGCTGGCTTTGCACTTCGCTTACCCATAGAAGGGTAATCATCATGCTTGTTGCTAATACTTTTACTTTTTTCTTTGTCATAAAACTTTTATTATTTTAATTAACTTTCGATTCCTGTGTTCGGACAGAGCAAACGCTCTGTATCCGGTCAAAAAAAAAAACAGAGCAAACGCTCTCCTTACGGGTAAAAAAATATATTCATATTTTCAGCATATTGTATAATCCTTCCCACAATTTCCGGGTTCCGAACTTGTATTTTACTATGTTTCCGTGAATACAATAGTCCATATAAGCGCCGTCGGGCAGGTAGATGAACATGCGGGCAATGTCTTCGGTCGGAAGTTCCGACCTGATTTCGCCTTTCAACTTGGCGACTTCGATGATTTCTATCCACGATGCAAACTCAAGCTTGTGCAACTTGTTGATTTCTTCCTGCATCTCGGGAAATTGCCGAATCGCTTCAAACATGAACATCAGAAAATTAACGCCTCCCTCAGAAAGGTAATCATGCATTCCATTATATATATCCATCATCCCATTCAGCGTATTCTGGATAAAATTCCAAAGCGAATCGCTGGAAGGAGATTCATATACGTGACGAACCATGTGGAACAGATGACTGTTTATCACTTCTTTAAAAAGTTGTTCCTTGCTTTCAAAGTAGTGATAGAAGGCGCCGTTGGACAAGCCTGTTTCGCGAATAATCTCCTTCAATGTAACCGCTTTATAACTCTTTTTCATAAAGAGCAGAAAGGCCGTTTTGACTATATGTTCTTTTGTCTCTTTCATCATAAAAAAACAGAGTAAATACTCCGCAAAGGTACAACAAGTTTTTTATTCGCAAAATTTTTTTGAAAAATTATTCTATATCTATAGTAAATCATCATTGAAATCTTAACTGTTTACTGCTTTTAAAATTTGAATAAACATAGACGGTTTCCAATTGTGTAAAATTACCAAAGCTGCTTTTGCTCGGCTCACACCAACATATAAAAGCGTTCTACCGTCTTCAATGTTTTCTTCTGTTAAGTCTGCA
>JAIRLL010000214.1 GCA_031259505.1 Tannerella sp. | reverse complement strand
AAATCATACTGGTGTTTGGTCGGTTCCATCGGTTTGGGTTCGATGAGGAACGTGCCTTTGAAGCCGTTTTTGCGTCCGTAGTCGCGGGCGATGCCGAGCATCATGGCGAGGTGGTCTTTTTCGCGTTTCATGTCGGTATTGAGCAGGCTCATGTATCCTTCGCGACCGCCCCAGAAGACGTAGTTCGCGCCGCCCAGTGCGATGGTGGCGTCGATGGCATTCTTGATTTGTCCGCCAGCCCAGGCTGCGGAGATGAAATTGGGATTCGTCGCGGCGCCGTTCATGTAGCGCGGATTGCTGAACACGTTGGCGGTGCCCCACAACAGTTTGATGCCCGATGCCGCCTGTTTTTCCTTTGCATAGTCCACGATTTTGGCCAGGTTGCTTTCGTATTCGGCAAAACTGCTTCCTTCATCCACCAGGTCTACATCGTGGAAGCAGTAGAACGGAATACCGACTTTCGTCATGAACTCAAACGCCGCATCCATCTTGTATTTGGCGCGACTGATGGCGTCCGGCGCGTCGTTCCAGGGGAACTTCTTCGTGCCCGGGCCAAACGGGTCGCCGCCCTCGGCGCACAGCGTATGCCAGTATGCCATCGAAAAGCGAAACCAGTCTTTCATGCTCTTGCCCAGCACTACCCGATTTTCGTCGTACCAGTGAAATGCCAGCGGATTTTTACTCTCTTTTCCTTCAAATGCGATTTTCCCGATTCCGGAGAAAAATTCTTTACTGCCTTTTAAAATGTCCATAATCAGTTTGTATTTAAAATGAATAATAATGTGTTATCTGTTTTTTTAATCATTGAATTGTCATATTGTAAACGTATTGATTGACTGCGGAGGAACCGTCACGGAAAACAGCCTTCCTCCGGCCCTGACGGTCAACGTCTGCGGATTCGACGTCGCATTGGCGGTCAACAGGACGACCGATTTGTCGGGATTGATGAACGCAAGTGCGTTTTCGTCGCCATCCGTTGCCAGCCGGCGCGCCCCAGGTTTCACAAAATGGCTGAGGTGCTTCATCAAGTAGTATTCGGGATTGTAGCGATACGTTTTATTCTGTGTATCTACGGAGATAAGCGAATTTTGCGGCCATTTCCAGCGGTTGTCGGCGGCATCCGCATGGAGCGAGATGTTCCAGTACATGTACGACGAAATGCCGTGATTGAAGTAATGCTTCATCACTTCCCAGATGTAGAAGCAGTATTCCCATGAGTTTTGGCCGTTGCCGCACTCGCTTTCGGTCTGCATCAGCCGCATGTCGGGATATGTTTCATGCACTTTGGCAATCGCCTCCTTGCCAGCCCACTGGAAGCCGATGCCGGTGATATGCGCGCCGCTTTTGCGCTGCATGACGGTATCGACCAGCAGATGATTGGGTCGTTCCATCGTGCCGAACATCACCCTGACGCCGATTTCCTTCATCTGCGGTCCGAGGTAATCGCCGATGAAGGCGCTCAGTCCGTCGGCCGTCCATGTACACGACGGGAATATCTGGCACGAATTGAATTCGTTTTGCGGTGCGATCATTTCGATGTCGATGCCTTCGTTGCGGTATGCCTCAATGAATTTACGGAAATACAGCGCGTAGGCATTAAAGTACTCTGCCTTTTGGATAAACATGTTAGCGCCTTCCTGCGAGACGTTGGGGTCGCCGTCGAGGAGGTTCAGTTCGCCGCCCGCACGGCAGGCATAATGCTTGCCGTATTTCATCCACGTCGGCGGACTCCACGGCGACGCCCAGATGCGAATGGACGGATTAACCTTTTGAGCAGCATGGATGAAGGGAATCAACGTTTCACGGTCGTTGTCTATCGAGAAGTTTTTCATCTCGAAATCGCCGTCCGTTTCGTTGTACGAATACCAGTCGCGCGCAAAATCGTTGGCCCCGACAGGCATCCTGCAGAACGTAAAATTCATTCCTTCCGGGCCGAACAGGTCCTTGACGACGGCGTCGCGGTCTGCTTCGTTCAGCGACGAGATCGTCACCCAGCCCAGTTCGTTGAAACATCCGCCGAAGCCGTCGATTTCCTGCAGTGTTTTGTCCGTCAGGATTGTCACGTCGGCCATTGCGTCGTCCGTCGCCGCGGTTGCCTTGAGGGCGGACTGTTCGACAAAGCCGCTTTCGGGTGTCGTGCTCACCCAACCCACCTGCGCGGTCTGCGTGCAGGATGCCGTCAGACAAGCCGTTCCGATAATAAAAACTGTTTTTTTTATCATATTTGTTTATTTGAGTGTTGTAACTAATTCTTTCCATTTCCCGTATGCTTCGCGGTATGCCGCGCTGTGCACATCGGGTTCGACAACCGAAAGTTTTTCGAGGCTTGCAAATGCTTCCTTGCGCGAAGCGTAGAAGCCGGCGCCGATGCCTGCGCCTTTGGCTGCGCCCGCTGCGCCGTCGGTATTGTACAATTCTATCGTTGCGCCGCTCAGCGCGGACAGTGTCTGCGCAAAAACAGAACTGAGGAACATGTTGGCGCGTCCGGCCTTGATGGTGTGTATCTGCATGCCCATTTCGCGCATAATTTCCATTCCGTATTCGTATGAAAAAACGATGCCTTCCTGCGCTGCACGCAGGAGGTCATTCCTGTCGTGTATATTGAAATTGATGCCGTGCAGCGAACAGTTGACGTCCCTGTTGCCCAGTACGCGCTCGGCGCCGTTGCCGAACGGGATGATGGACAGCCCTCTGGCGCCGACGGGCGATTGTGCGGCAAGGTGATTCATCGCGTCGTACGAAAGTCCCTCGACCGCCAGATTCCGCTTCATCCACGAATTTAGAATCCCCGTTCCGTTGATGCAGAGCAGTACGCCGAGACGGATTTGTTCGGGGGTATAATTTACATGAGCGAAGGTGTTTACGCGCGACTGCACGTCGTAGCCCAGTCGGTCCAGAATCCCGTAGACTACACCCGACGTGCCCGCTGTGGAAGCGATTTCGCCCGGCTCAAAGACGTTTAGCGAC
>JAIRLL010000209.1 GCA_031259505.1 Tannerella sp. | reverse complement strand
ACGCCAACACCGAGCCGCAAGCGGTTTTTAGAAATTTCTTCCTTTCACATGCGAAAGAGTAAATTTCTAAAAAATGTTGTCTTATCTACCGCCTCCATGAATGAGGTGTATATCAATTGAAAAAAGGAAAAATGTATTTTGCGCTAGAAAGAAAAACGTAACTTTGCAACAAGTGAGTTATTTGACAGTATAGCACCGCAAAACGCTGAAAATAGCACGGTTGCCAACTCGTTATCTCTGAATTTCAATAACTCTGCTAAATGTTTATTCTTCAATTAATTAATTCAAACCAATGATAATTTAAAATAAATGATTTTCTTTTGCAGAAAAAAAATGCGATATTTGCAGCCTCGTATCGAGAACGATAGAAAACATATTAAATATATAACTTAAAAATTATGACTAAAAGTGCATTACAAATTGCAAGGGCGTCATATCAGCCCAAAATGCCCGCCATATTGAAAGGCGCGGTTATAGCAGTCGACGGCGCCAAGACACAATCGGTTGCCGATCAGGATGAAATCAGGAAACGGTTTCCGCTTATGTACGTGATGCCGATCGTTACGTTCAAAAAAAGCGAAGAGAAAAAGACATTTCCGGCTATTAACGCGGGAGTTATTCTGTCAGGCGGACAGGCTCCGGGCGGTCACAATGTGATTGCAGGACTGTTTGACGGCCTGAAGGATGCCAACAGGGATTCGCGACTTTACGGGTTCATCCTTGGTCCCGGAGGACTGATAGCGCATCAGTATAAAGAACTTACGAAAGACATTATCGACGAATACCGCAATACGGGCGGTTTCGACATCATCGGCTCCGACCGTACCAAATTCAAAAAAGAAAAAAGCCATTTTGAGATGGCGCACGAGATATTGAAGAAACTGAATATAAAAGCGCTGGTGATTATCGGAGGCGACGATTCCAATACCAACGCCTGTGAACTGGCAGAATATTTCAAATCCATCGAATCCGACATACAGGTGATTGGCTGCCCGAAAACAATCGACGGCGATTTGAAAAACGAACAAATCGAAATATCGTTTGGCTTCGATACCGCCTGCAAGGTTTATGCCGAGGTGATCGGAAATATCCAGCGCGACTGCAATTCCGCAAAAAAATACTGGCATTTCATTAAGCTGATGGGACGTTCGGCGTCACATATCGCTTTGGAATGTGCTCTGCAAACCCATCCCAACGTCTGCCTCATTTCCGAAGAGATTGCAGCCAAAAATCAGACGCTGGACGATATCGTCGAATATATTGCACGGGTGATTGCAGCCCGTGCTTTCGCCGGAGACAACTTCGGTACGGTACTGATACCGGAGGGACTGATTGAATTTATCCCCGAAATGAAACATCTGATTGCCGAACTGAACGTTCTCCTGTGCAAAAACGAATCCGAATATGGAATGAGGAAAAGCGAGCAGCGCGACATTATCAGTAAACTGACGGAAGAAAACGGCAAGCTGTACGCCAGTTTGCCGGAAAACATCGCCCGCCAGTTGACACTCGACCGCGATAAAAATGGCAACGTGCAGGTGTCGCTTATCGAAACGGAAAAATTGCTTGCCGAAATGGTAAGTAACCGCATAGAAGAATGGAAGAAGTGCGACGGCGAAAAATATCCCTCTACATCCACATTCGCAATACAAACGCATTTCTTTGGTTACGAAGGACGTTGCGCCGCCCCGTCGAACTACGATGCAGACTATTGCTATTCGCTGGGTTATACGGCTTCATGCATGATTAATGCAGAAAAAACAGGCTACATGGTGTCCGTGGGCAACACAACCGCCCCCGCCGACCAGTGGACTGCCGGCGGTGTACCCTTCACCATGATGATGAATATGGAAATGAGAGGAAACAAATACATTCCGGTGATACAGAAAGCGCTGGTACGGCTGGACGGCGCGCCGTTCAAAGAATTTACCTCCAAACGCGACGAGTGGGCTATCAAGACCGATTACATCTATCCCGGCCCTATACAGTATTTTGGTCCTGCAGAGGTCTGCGACCAGCCAACCATCACATTGAAACTGGAAAAATCCAAATAACAGCGGCGTATGTTTTCAGGTATTGTAGAAGAAGCGGCAACAGTCGTTGCCGTTAAACAGGACAAAGGGAACGTGCACTTGACGCTGCATTGCTCGTTTGTCGATGATATGAAAATAGATCAGAGCGTTTCCCACAACGGCGTTTGCCTGACCGTTGTGGGTAAAACCTCCGACACCTACACGGTGACGGCTGTCAGAGAGACGCTGGAACGCTCGAACCTCGGACTGCTGAAGGAAGGCGACAGGGTGAATCTCGAACGCAGCATGTTGATGAACGGACGTTTGGACGGGCATATCGTACAGGGACATGTCGACCGGACAGCCGTTTGCGCGGAAGTAAAGGAAGCAGACGGCAGCTGGTATTATTCGTTCGAATATGATTTCGACGCAGTGATGGCAAAACAGGGATACATGACCGTGGAAAAAGGCTCGGTCTGCGTCAATGGCGTCAGCCTGACTGTTTGTAACTCAAAGGATAACGGCTTCGATGTGGCCATCATTCCTTACACGCACGACCATACGAATTTCGGACAAATCAGGCAGGGAACCGTCGTCAATCTCGAATTTGATATTATCGGGAAGTATATCAGTAAATTGATGGCTTTTTAGAGGTTCCCCGGATTCAAAATTCAAAGATCCGGAGAAGACGGATTTGAATGAGCCGTGTGTGTCGCTGCATAAACCTGTGACAGAATGTCAGTCTTTGTCAGGACGATTTTCTTTCCCGTACAGCTATGTTTTATTTTACGCGAGGCGATTTTACCCGTTGACGCGCGAAGTATTTTGTTGTAAATCATTGACTGTTTGAATAGTTGAGCCTTTGAACTGTAAATCTCACACTCAAGATCATACTGCATGCAATTACACTTTGGCATACAATTTGAAAACCTTGTATAACGGAATAACAAATACAGAGGAAAACCGTATTGTTTTAACGTGAATAAAAAAATTAAAAACAGAATAAAGATATAACTATGGGAAAAATTATTGGAATTGACTTGGGAACAACTAATTCGTGCGTTTCCGTACTGGAAGGGAACGAACCGGTCGTCATTGCAAACAGCGAAGGCAAGCGAACGACGCCTTCCATTGTCGCATTTGTGGAAGGAGGAGAACGCAAGATAGGCGATCCTGCAAAACGACAGGCTATTACCAATCCGCGAAATACGATATTCTCCATCAAGCGGTTCATGGGCGAGACTTTTGACCGGGTACAGAACGAAACAGGACGTGTGCCATATAAAGTGGTACGCGGCGACAACAATACGCCGCGCGTAGATATCGACGGACGACTTTACTCTCCGCAGGAAATATCCGCCATGATACTTCAGAAGATGAAAAAAACGGCTGAGGATTATCTGGGACAGGAAGTAACGGACGCCGTCATCACCGTACCGGCATATTTTAGCGATGCACAGCGACAGGCAACGAAAGAAGCGGGAGAAATTGCAGGGCTGAACGTGCGCCGGATCGTGAACGAACCGACGGCCGCCTCGCTGGCCTACGGTCTCGACAAAGTGACGAAAGACATGAAAATCGCCGTGTTTGACCTCGGCGGCGGAACGTTTGATATATCTATCCTCGAACTGGGCGGCGGCGTGTTTGAAGTGAAATCGACCAATGGCGATACCCATTTGGGGGGCGATGATTTCGACCATGTAATCATCGACTGGCTGGCGGAAGAGTTCAGAAAAGACGAAGGCGTAGACCTGCGAAAAGAACCGATGGCGCTCCAACGCCTGAAAGAAGCAGCCGAGAAAGCCAAAATCGAACTTTCAAGTTCGACGAGCACCGAAATCAACCTGCCGTATATCATGCCGGTAAATAACATACCCAAGCATCTGGTGAAAACGCTCACGCGCGCCAAATTCGAACAATTGGCCGACAGACTGATACAGGCCTGCGTCGAACCGTGTAAAAAAGCGCTTTCCGACGCCGGAATGACGACGTCCGACATTGACGAAGTAATCCTTGTCGGCGGCTCGACCCGCATTCCCGCCATACAGGAACTGGTGGAAAAGTTTTTCGGTAAAACGCCGTCGAAAGGTGTCAATCCCGATGAAGTAGTCGCCGTCGGTGCAGCTATTCAGGGAGGCGTCATGAGTGGCGACGTAAAGGATGTGGTACTGCTGGATGTGACGCCGCTGTCACTGGGTATCGAAACGATGGGTGGCGTCATGACACGACTGATTGACGCAAATACTACTATCCCGACAAAAAAGTCGGAAGTATTCACTACTGCCGCGGATAACCAGCCGTCCGTCGAAATTCATATCCTTCAGGGCGAACGCACTCTCGCGAGAGACAATAAATCTATCGGTCGTTTCCATCTGGACGGCATACCGCCTGCCCCGCGCAGCGTACCGCAGATTGAAGTGACTTTCGACATCGACGCCAATGGTATACTGAACGTATCGGCCAAAGACAAAGGGACGGGCAAGGTGCAAAGCATTCGTATAGAAGCGTCCAGCGGATTGAGCGAAAACGATATCAAACGGATGAAGGAAGAAGCTGCAGCCAATGCCGAAGCCGACAGGAAAGAAAAGGAGCGCATCGACAAAATAAATCAGGCCGACAGCGTGATTTTCCAGACAGAGAAGCAACTGAAAGATTTGAATGACAAACTGCCTGCCGACAAGAAATTGCAAATCGAAGCGGCTTTGGGCAAGCTGAAAGATGCGCACAAAGCGCAGGATATTGCGGCCATCGACAGCGCCATAACCGAGTTGAACAGCGTATTTCAGGCCGCAAGCCAGGATTTGTACAATGCACAGAACGCACAGTCCGGCGCGCAAGGTAATCCGTTCACCGAGCAGAACGGGCCATTCAGTGGCGGTGCACCAGACAGCAACAGCACCGGCAACAACTCAAATGAGGGCGGCGTAACAGATGTGGATTTTGAAGAAGTGAAGTAATCCGCTATCACAAACGATAGCCAAATAATAGAGAATCCCTGTAAGCTATGTGTTTGCAGGGATTTTTGCTTTTTTACAGAGTATCAA
>JAIRLL010000169.1 GCA_031259505.1 Tannerella sp. | reverse complement strand
ATCCCCGACCGTTACGACGAGGGCTACGGCGTCTCTTACAAGGGCATAGATTATGCCGAAGAAAATGGCGTGACGCTGATCATCGCGCTCGACTGCGGTATCAAGGCCATCGACAGAGTGGCTTACGCCAGGGAAAAAGGTATCGATTTCATCATCTGCGACCATCACATGCCCGACGACGAACTTCCCGCCGCCGAGGCCGTGCTGGATGCCAAACGCACCGATTCCGAATATCCGTACGAGCACCTTTCGGGCTGCGGCGTCGGTTTCAAATTCATGCAGGCGTTTGCCCAAAGCAATGACATCCCCTTCTCGAGCCTCGAAAATCTGCTGGAACTGACGGCCGTAAGCATCGCTTCGGACATTGTCCCCATCACCGGCGAGAACAGGATACTGGCCTACTACGGACTGCAGCAGTTGAACAGCAACCCCAGCATCGGGATGAAAGGCATCATCAATATCTGCGGACTGTCGGGGAAAGAAATCACCATCAGCGACATCGTTTTCAAAATCGGCCCCCGCATCAACGCTTCGGGACGCATGATGAACGGCAGGGAAGCCGTCGACCTGCTGCTTTCCAAAGACATGGTAGCGGCGCGCGAAAAAAGCGAAAACATCAACCAGTACAACGAAGAGAGGCGCGAACTGGACAAACTTATCACCGGCGAAGCAAACGACATCATCACCGAAATAAAAAATATTGAGAATCAGAAGGGCATCGTCGTCTACGACCCAAGCTGGCACAAAGGCGTAATCGGCATCGTGGCTTCGCGACTGACGGAACAGTACTACCGTCCGGCGGTTGTCCTGACCAAATCGTCCGAACTGATCACCGGGTCGGCGCGCTCGATTGGAGGCTTCGACATCTACAAGGCCATCGAATCGTGTCGCGATTTGCTGGAAAACTTCGGAGGACATACATACGCCGCAGGACTTTCGCTTCGCGAAGAAAACCTCGAAGCCTTCAGCCGCCGGTTCATGCAAATCGCCAACGAAGAAATCAGACCCGAACAGATGACCCCGCAAATAGACATCGACGCCGTCATTGAACTGAAAGAGATCAATATGCGGTTTATGAACGAACTGAAAATGATGAATCCGTCAGGCCCCGAAAACGAAAAACCGATCTTCTGCACAAGAAACGTGCAGGACTACGGCACCAGCAAGTGCGTCGGGAAAGATATGGAACACCTCAAACTGGAAATCATCGATCTCAAAGGAGGCGGCCCGATACACGGCATCGCCTTCGGAATGCACCAGTACAGCGCATACATCAAGGAAATGAAACCGTTTGACCTCTGTTACACCATCGAGGAAAACACGTACAACGGAAACACAACTGTCCAACTGATGGTAAAGGACATACGGCCACTGCAGGAATAACAGACCGGCGCGCGATGCAGACGGATTCTTCACTATTGCTCGACACGCTAAAGACGTACTGGGGATACACCTCTTTCCGCCCGCTTCAGGAAGACATTATCCGTTCGGTATGCGAAGGCCGCGACACGCTCGGACTTATGCCCACCGGCGGCGGAAAATCCATCACTTTTCAAGTCCCGGCCATGATCATGCCGGGACTTTGCCTGGTCGTCACGCCGCTTATTTCGCTCATGAAAGATCAGGTAGACAATCTCCGGGCAAAAAGAATCAAGGCTGCGACGGTTTATTCGGGCATGACCCGCGAGGAAATCAACATCCAACTGGACAACTGCATCTACAGTGACTGCAAGTTTCTGTACGTCTCGCCCGAACGGCTGTCCTCGGAGCTGTTTCTCAACAAACTGCATGCAATGAACATAAGTCTGCTGGTCGTCGACGAAAGCCATTGCATCTCGCAGTGGGGATACGATTTCCGTCCGTCATACCTGCATATCTCCGCCATCCGCCGTCATCTGCCCGACATTCCCGTGCTGGCGCTTACGGCTACCGCTACGCCCGAAGTGGTGGACGACATACAGGACAAACTGCTCTTCCGCGAAAAGAACGTCTTCAGTAAAAGTTTCGTACGCAAAAACCTGTCGTACGTAGTGCGACAGACGGAAGACAAATATCAGATGCTTGTTTATATGCTGAACCGGGTGCCCGGAACAGCCATCGTATACGTCCGCAGCCGCAAGCATACGCAGGAGATTGCAGAAATGCTGAAAAGAGAGGGTATTACGGCGCATTTCTTTCATGCGGGACTGACGCGCGAACAGAAAAGCGAACGTCAAAACCGGTGGAAAGACGACACGTGCCGCGTCATTGTGGCGACGAACGCCTTCGGCATGGGCATCGACAAACCCGACGTGCGGCTGGTCGTACACATGGATATGCCGTCTTCGCTGGAAGAATATTTTCAGGAGGCGGGACGCGCCGGACGCGACGGCAAACCGGCATACGCCGTTGCACTGTGCGCGTCGTCCGAAAGCGCCAGACTGAAAAGACGCCTCTCGGACGCATATCCCGAAAAGAAACTCATTGTCCGTGTATACGAAGCGCTGGGGAACTTTTACCAGATTGCTGCCGGATACGGCCTGAACACGACGTACAACTTTTCGCTCCCCGAATTCTGCTCGGCATACGGTTTTTCGTTCACCCAGGCGCAACACGCGCTCCGAATCCTCGAACTGTCAGGCTATATCGAATATGTCGAAGACCCCGACAATGCCTCCCGCCTGATGTTTTCGGTCAATCGCGAAGAACTCTACCGGATGCAGAAGCAGGACCCGCTGACCGACGAGATTATACAAGTCATCCTGCGCTCGTATACAGGCGTTTTCGCCGAATATGCACGTATCGACGAGGCGATGATTGCAGTACGGGCGCACACGACGCACCAGGACGTGTACGAACGGCTGTGCAAACTCGCAAAATCAATGATTGTAAGTTATATCCCGCGCTCAAACATTCCGCAAATCACGTTTGTCGCTCCGCGTGAAGAAACGCGACATGTGCGCATACCGGCCTTTGCCTATAATGAACGGAAGGAACGCGACGAAATGCGCATCAACAAAGTGCTGGAATACATCAGCGAAGCGCATCACTGCCGTACGCGCCTGCTGCTTCGCTATTTCGGCGAAAAAGATACACAGGACTGCAAAACATGCGATATATGCCTGAAAAAGACGCAGTCGGGGCTGAAACAATGGGAGTATAACGCTGTTTACGAGGCGCTCGCAAGCCTGCTGGAAGACGGGATGGAAGATTTTCAGATACTGGCGGAGAAACTGCCGCTGGATAAAGACAAAAACATCCTGGCGCTCCGTTTCCTGATTGCACACGATGCGCGCTTTCGCCTGGAAAACAACCGGCTGATGTTCCGCCCGTCCGAATGACGGCGTTCATACTGCTTTCCGGCAAAGAATCACGACTTTCCCGTTTCCTGCCAGCGTGGTTGCAAACAGAAAGGCGTCACCGCCGTCGGCCACACGGATGCGTTTGCGCAGTTCGTTTACCGTGAGCGGAAAATTGCGTGCGGCCAGGTTCGCCTGCGGAACGTCGCGGGCAATCGTGCGGCAAAAGGCGTTATTGAACGCGAACACGCGCTCGACGCGGAAAATCCGTCCCGGAAAAGTGTGCAGACACTGGTCGGATGTATACAGATGGCTGCTCGCGTGCAGTTTTGCCACGCCATACCGCTTCGCCGTCAGCCTGTATGCTCCGGCTTTCAGAATCGACGCGTTCGGTTCATACAGGTAAGCCTGCACCTGACTGTGAATGAGCGGTTCCGTTTTTTGTTCTTCCTGATAATGAAAACCAAACGTCTGCTCTCCGCCGTTCGAAGTAAAGTTGACGCAATGCACGAACGGGTCGTCGTCTTCCGCCCCGCGCCTCGCGACAAACAGCAGTTCCCTGCATTCGTTGCGCACGGAAACGACGTGTATCTCGCTCGTTGCGGGCAGCAAGGTCAGTGTATGCCGGATGTCGAGCATCGGCGACAGTTTGGCAATGACCCTGGGCGCACGGCGTAGCAGTTCAGGCAACATTTCTTCCAGATCCGGCCTGCAATCCCGCAGGGCGAAGACGCGCGTATTGCCCGCTCCCCGCCGCGCAGGGTCGATGTAAAACACGTCCGGTTGAGATATTTTGTCCAGCACGTCGCGGGCATCCGCATTATATCCCGCAATATTTCTAACATTCAGCCGTTCAAAATTGTACATCGCCGTGTCGAAACAGACGCCGTCGCACTCCACGTAAGTTACGCGCGGCGTCCGGCGGGCAAAATAATACGCATCCACTCCCAAACCGCCCGTCAGGTCGCAGAGGTGTCTCTCGCCGCCCTCCAGCAATCGCTGCTTGTAGCGCGCCGTGAGTTCGGACGAGCATTGCTCGGCGGCCGTCCGCGAAGGAAAAAGCAACTTCCCGTCCGCTTCCCAGTGCGGCAGCTTGCCGCGGATATGCTGCCGCGCCGCAATCTGTTCCGCCGCAAAAGGAACGTCGACATCGGGATAACGTCCGGCAGAAAGCAGCAATTGCGACACATCGTCCGCCGCATGAACCCTGATAAACGAAAACAGATGCTCTGATACTTCCATTGGGCAAATATACGATTTTCCGTCGATTCCGTCGCCCGGTTATTAGTCACTCAAAGAAATGACGGGCATTTACGAACAGAGAATGTCTTCATAGAGCAAGCTCAGGCGTTTTCGCAGATGCAGGACGGCGTAGTGTTTTCGCGACAGCAAGGTGTTGACCGCGACGCCGGTCGTCCGGGCTATTTCCTTTAGCGGAATACCGTCCAGTTCCGTCAGTTCGAATATTTCGCGCTGTTCAGGCGGCAATTCCGAAAGGGCGTTTTCCAACTCCGTCCAGACCAGCGAACGCAGGTATTCCGTTTCGGGCGAAGGCGAGGTTTCTTCTCCGAACAGCACGTTCGACAAATCGCTCAATATCTCTTCGCCGTTTTCCTCATCCTGATATACATACAGTTCTTCTTCCCGCTTTTTCGTTTCGTGGTTGACAATCCTGTTTCGCGCCACACGATACAGCCATGCCTCTATATGCACAATCGGGTTAAACGTATTTTCGACGGCTTTCACCAACTGATATAACACATCCTGCAGAATATCCTCGGCGTCTTCACGATTCGAAATGCGCTTGCGGATAAACGCTTTCAGACGCGGCTGGTATTCTGCTATCAGTTTCCCGACATCCTGCTTGTCGGGCTGTTTATTCATTCTCTCCGGTGGCTTTCTCTTTTTTCTCTGCGCCAAAGTTCCCTTCGAAAGGGAAATCATGCTTTCCGCATATGCAACGGTGTCTTTTCCGGATGAAATCTTTTCGTTCTTCGGGCGTCATTTTTATCCATTTTTCATGGAACGGATTGTGGTGGCGATGCCGATAATGCATCCAGCCTCTGTCGAATCCGCCGAGAAGAATACGTGCAAGAGCCAGCAGACCCAGCGCCTGCCAGAAATCAATGCCTGCCCAGCCCGCAATGGCAGGCATGAGCCAGTTCCACAGCCACATCACGATGGCGCCCAGGCCGGCGACCACCAATAAATGCAGCAATACATGCGTGAATTTGTAAAAATGTACTTTCATATTGAATATTTAGTTGTTAATGATTCGTTCTGCCGATTCAATCGTCTGTTTCCATCTTATTCCACAAAACAGATATATTATCGTTCTACTTATGCAGACAGTTGAAAAGGAAAAATATTTTACGGATACGAAAAAAAATATTCCGTTTCTTTCAACTGTTCTGTTTTTTTATTTGTACATTTGCCGTAATTTCGTGTAACCGTAAAACAAAGAAGATGAAATATTTGAGATGCTTATTTATTATCCCGTTGATATCCATGACTGTCAACTGTTCCAATGCCCAGTCGAACAGGGCGGAAGGCGAAGTCTTTGTCATGAACAAGGCCGATTTCCTTACCAAAATATACAACTACGAAGCAAACAGCGAAGAGTGGGTGTATGAAGGAAACAAGCCCTGTATAGTAGACTTTTATGCGGACTGGTGCGGTCCGTGCAAACGTGTGGCGCCCATCATGAAAGAGCTGGCTGCCCGGTATAGAGACGACGTCATATTTTATAAGGTGAATGTCGACAACGAGCGCGAGTTGGCGTCGGTTTTCGGCATCAGCAGCATTCCGACGATATTGTTTGTTCCGGTGAAGGGCAAACCGCAAGCCTCGTTAGGCGCTTTGCCCAAGGAAACGCTCATCGAACAAATCGAAAGCTTCCTGCTCGAAAAAGAATAATCATCCGATACAGTGTACAACTTTTTGCCGGACGGTAATACAAGACCCTTTGGATTATGTCCACGAATTACACGAATTTACACGAATTTACACGAACTGACATGAGAAAATTCGTGTAAATTCGTGTAATTCGTGGACAAAGTAAATTTTGAAGATTATGGAATTATGTGAATACGAAGTTCTCTATTGATATATAAGCCATAAACGGCGCCAGCACATATGCCGGCCA
The DNA here is from genome assembly GCA_031259505.1 of Tannerella sp. GTDB lineage: Bacteria > Bacteroidota > Bacteroidia > Bacteroidales > Tannerellaceae > Tannerella. The sequence goes on along the minus strand of JAIRLL010000169.1, from coordinate 1,185 downwards.
GCGCTTCCGCCAACTGTCATCTGCCAGATCACTAACCACTAATCACTAATCACTGCTTCCGCAGGCGCGTTTCAGTTCCACGAGCGCGGCGGCGCAGTTGTAGAGCGTTTCGATGTAGTTTATTAGCACCTCGTTATAAGAGCGGTGAGCGTTAAGGACATCGAGGAGATTTGTTTCGCCGCGTTCGTAGCCGTACATTTTTTTTGCGAGAATTGTTTTTGCTTCGTTCAACATGCCGGCATTGAACTGCTCCATTTGCCGGCAGGCGATTTGATATTTGCTGTAAGACCGGGTCACTTCCGCAGCGATGTGCCGTTCGACCGACTGATATTGCATTTCGTTTTGAGACGCTGCAAGTTGAGCCGCCCGCAACTCGCCTTTGTTGGCGTTGGAGAATTTCAGCGGAATACTGATTCCGGCCGTGACGCCTTTGAACGCCGGAGCGGGCGCGATTTCGTTACGCACCTCCGACGAATAATTTCCGCCGATAGAGATACCGATGTCAATCATCCGGTTGGCTTTTGCCAGACGCAGATTATTCTGCGAGACCTCTTTCGACTTCAACGCAGCCTGCAAGTCTGCGCGATTGTTTTGAGCGGCGGTAATAAGGTCGGACAAACTGTATTCGCGCTTTGAGTACGACAGTTCTCCCGCGATAGAATCGGGCAGTTCCACGTCTTTAGCGCCCTGAAACAGCAGCAGTTGACGCAGAGCATCCTGCAAATCCCCCTCGCCGGCATACACATCGTTCAGCATAATCGCGGCTTCGAGTTTCGATTGCCGGGCATCGACCTCCGTTATCGCGCCGGCGCGGAAACGCAGACTGTCGGCGTGCGCAAGTCCGAGCATCTGCCGGTAGGAAGACGTCCGGATTTCGAGAAGCCGCTTTTGCTTCAACGCCGTCAGATAGGCGACAGCCGCTTCGGCGCGCAGATTCCGGAAATAGTCGTCGAGCAAAGCGGCGGTCATCTCCTTTTCGCTTTGTGCCAGACGTATCCGGGCTTTACGTTTGCCGCCGAGTTCGAGCGTCCAGTTCAGTTCGGCGTCGAATCCGTAACCCATTTGCAGATTCCAGTTTTGATTGTTCGCATAACTTACCGACAGTTCGGGATCGGGAAAAACCCTGGCGGCGTTCACCTTGACATCGGCAATATCGACATTATACTTTTCGACAAGATAGTCGAT
>JAIRLL010000115.1 GCA_031259505.1 Tannerella sp. | reverse complement strand
TGACGTAGATGCCATTGTTGCAGGCAACGGCATCCGGCGTCATTGCGAGGTACGAAGCAATCCAGCGGGCTGATAATAAGCAAATAACGAAACATGTCATTGGTAGGAGCGCAGCGACGTGGCAATCCGGGACTCTGTTATCTTTCAATCTCACTTTTTTACCCGCTTAAAGTATTATATCTTATTTATTTCGTATCCCTAAACATGTTTGCGCGTCCCTGAACGTTCGGTCATCAGGCGGTAAACGCCCCCGTCGATCATCTCGCCGGCATAACCGGACGCCCGCTTATAAAAAAAACACGCAAATACGATTGCGTGTTTTTTTGTCTTTCGACTGCGTCCCGGTTTGAAAACGGCGAAGTTCTCCAATCCGGCTGTTCCCCCTTCAGTCCTTCATACTTCCAGGCTGTAAGGCTCGCGAACGGGATTGCTCCTGCGCTTGTTGGCATCCTGGTCGAGGAAAAATTCCTCCTTTCCCGGATTCCATATCAGTTTGCGTTCGAGTTCATAGCAGAGGTTCACGATATGGCAGAGCGATGCGGTGCGATGCCCTATTTCCACTGTGCTGATCGGCTGTGTGCGCGTCTTGACGGCGTTCAGAAAATCGTCGTAATGGTCGTCGCTTTTGTAGAGTTTGATTTCGTTGTCGCCGATTACATGATCTTTCAGTTTGCCGGGGATGGTTTCAAAAATACCGCGGCTGATGTCAATCACGCCATCGTCGCCAATGAAGCGCACGAAGTTGCCGTCCGACTTGCGGAAACCCGGTTCGTGTGTCATGATGGTGCCGTTGGCGTAGCGCATCGTGAGCGGTCTCAGTTCCTGTCCGTCGGGCGGGGTGAACTCGACCGGCCCCGAATCGTCCATACCCATAGCCCACTGGGCGATGTCGTACATGTGGGCGCCCCAGTCGCAAATCATTCCTCCGCCATATTCCCTGTAGTTGCGCCAGTTGGGGAAGACATGCTTTTCCATCGGCGGCGCAAGTTCCTCGTTGAAGGGATTCATGGGGCCAGGTCCTATCCAGCGTTCCCAGTCCAGCGTCGGCGGGACGGGCTGGGGTTGCAGGTCGTAGGGGATGGGTGGAGGGCCAACGGATACCTTGATTTCCTTGATTTGTCCGATGTAGCCGTTGCGTACCAGTTCACATGCATGGCGGAAGTTCTGCCACGAGCGCTGCATGTTGCCTACCTGCAGGATGCGTCCGTACCGGGCGACGGCGTTGGCCATTATGCGTCCTTCTTCGATGCTGTGCGACATGGGTTTTTCCACATACACGTCTTTTCCTGCGCGGCAGGCTTCGACGGTCATCACGGCGTGCCAGTGGTCGGGCGTGCAGATGATGACCGCGTCGATGTCTTTCCGCGCGAGCAGTTCCCTGTAGTCGGCATACTGCTTGAAGCCGCTATACGCCTTGCCTTTGGCTTTCGCCGTTTCTGTGTCGACGAGCTTCTGCATTTCCTGCAACTGACGCGATTCGCAGTCGCACGCGGCAATCAGGTTGGCGCGTCTGGCAAATTGTGGGCCTAAAGTCCAGCGTCCCTGTGCGCCGCACCCGATAATGCCCATATTGATTTGATCGCTTGGGGCTACGTAGCGTGTTCCGCCCAAAACGTTCCGGGGAAGAATTGTGAATGCCGCAGCCGATAGGGCGCCATTCCTTAGAAAGTTTCGTCTGTTCATGATAACATTCATTGATTGATAATAAATATGTATTTTTTAATTATGCTGCAAAGGTGTCAAAAAGAAATGGAAAAACCAAGCATAATTCGTGTTTTTTAGGGGAATATTTTTTTTTGCTGTTTTCCTCCGCATGAATCAGGGAGTTTTTCATCGGTAACGAATGTCAATGACGGTCACGACCGGGCGTCGCCGGTTTTGCCGGTCAGCGCCGTATGTCGTCAGTGCAATGCCGGCGCCACCGCTGGTTTTCCTGTCCGGTATTTCCACTCCTGCGTCTTCGAGCGTTCCGGCTGTTCGACGGCAGGAGTGGCGTCCGGCGTGATTTCATGATTCCGGTTTGCATAAAAAAAATCACCCGGCTGTTTGATTAAGACTGTTTATTCTTCTTTTGCCGTTTTATGCGTTTTTTTAGCGGCGTCCTGTTTTGCCTTTCTCAGCCGGAGGTACAGATACGACCCGAAAATCAGGAGGAGGGAAGAGATATGTATATAGCGTCTTGCCTGCGCGCTGACTTGAATGCCTGTGAAGCCCTGACTTTGCGGGCGTCTGCCGCCTTCCGGCCTTGCTGCTTCGGCGTGGCTGCCGCTGCCGGACGGCTGTACGGCATTTCTGTCGCCGTGTCCGCCTCTGTCTGTTCGCTGCTGCAATTCCCGGTTTTCTGTGTTGCGGCTGTCAGGCGCGCCGGTTGTTGTTGCGGTTACTTCAACCGCAGGTCCATGATGCGCCCCTCTTCCTCCTGCGGGATTCAGCATGGCGCCTGTCTGTATGCCCATGGCATGGACAAACAGCATGGCATAAAGCACATACGACCATCGCTGGATTTTTTTCCATCGCAAAGCGCCCAGCCATTTGTGCACCACATCGAATGACGTAACCCAGAGGATGAGAAAGAGTATCGCCATAAAGATTCCCAGCATGTAAACCGCATTTGAGAAAGCGGCTCCGGGGCTGCTTACTGCCGTTTCGCCGCTTCCGAAAAAGTAGTCGAACGAGCCGAACGCCATCCGCAACCGTACCCACGTGTGTATCAATATGGGGAAACCGGAAATGATTGACAACTCTTTCCGGATCATCATCAGTCGCTTTACATACCTGTTTTGCGCAGGAAGAGCGCCGATATACATAATGATGATGAGCAGCGGAAAGGCAAAGCCCGACGCGTGGACGTATTCGCGAAGGATGCTGCCGATTACTGATCCGCGCGAAAATTCAAGGGCGGTTATTCCGAACGACGAAAGTATCTGTCTTGAAATAAACAGTATCGCGGGTATTGCAAATACAAAATAACAGATGCCCGGATGTTTCTTTATTGATTTTGCCAGCAGCAGAAAGACGAGCGTCAGAACACCCAGCGCCATAAGCAATGGCGCGAGGGTGTTCAGGAATTGAATGAGATCAAACAGTAATTTAACCATAACACATGACGTTTTATTGTAATGCTATCAATTTGCCTACGGCGCCGATGCTTGTACAGGTAACAACCGTACCTTTCGTGGCGACGGCCGTTGCCGGGTCAATCGCGTAAACGGCGGGTTGATCGCCGTCGGTAGCGACAACGGGTATATAAAACTTCCCGCCGTCGGCGCAGGGCGTTGAGCCGAAGCTTCCGATGTTTTCGATCGCCGGCAATCCGGTCACCCAGGCCAGCGTCTTTGAAGCGACGTTGATCACGGCTAACCTTTGCGTCTCGTTCATGTTTATGGTTTCGGTGTTGTAGGTCTGGAGCAGGAAATAATCGCCGGTGATGTGCCATACTTTGAACAGATGGATGCCGCCGGCAGCCGTCTGGATGTCGAAATAATAATCCCGGTCAAATTCTTCCGTGCCGGCCTTGATGCGCAGGACGCCCGATTTTTTTGTTGTCCGGCTGTCGTAGGACGACGAAAATACGTAGATGTTATCCCTGTCGTCGGCGACGATGTTGGAATAAAACTGCGAACGGTAACGCGAACTGGCATAGCTGAGGCGGTCGTCGCGCAGGATTTTGGGATTTTCAAACTGGGTGTTGCTGTAAATGGCTACCCAGACGCTGTCGACATAATCGGTGGTCGTACGGGTTGCATCGGCTACGCCCTGCGCTACGCCGTAGGCGCTGACGCCAATCGGGCAGACGCCGGTATAGACTTTGCCGTTCACGTCGACGATTCCCGAAAAGGTGACGTATTCGCCGGTTCCGAGGTAGTTTTCGGTCGAAACGGTTTTCGTGCTCAGCGTCTGGGCTTCGGTATCGAGGATGGTGAACGTCACGCCCTGCTGGATATTTCCCGCGGCGTCCGTCATGGCGGTAGCGCCGGCGGCGGCGGTGACGATATACTTCCCGTACGGGCCGTAGGTCGTGAAGCGGTTGGTGATTTCAAACTTGACGCCCCGTTCCTTGAGCAACCCCTCTTCGTCGAGCATGTAGGACGAGCCGGTTCCGGCGTTGCCCTGATTGTAGACCAGGCGATAGAGATACTGGTTGTCGGGCATAAAAATCCATGCTGTGCCCGATTCCGTCTCGATGCCGGAGTTTACGATGGTGAGTTCGCCGCCGTCCAGGCGGTCGTGTTGCAAGAGATAGGCTGCCTCGTCGCTTGATGCGGCGATGATGTACGAGCCTTTCTCTTCCTCTTCGGGGAGAGGAGCGGGGTCGCTGTTTTTATCGCACGATACGGCAAAAAGCGCTGTTGCCGCCATAAAACTTAAAAATACATTCTTTTTCATTTTGCTGATAGTTTAAAATTCAATTTACTTGTTATAGGATAAAAAATTAATGAAATATCTCACTTTTAGAAAGAAAGCCCTTCCGGGTCTCTGGAGGCTGAAATTGTCGTACAGTTTCTCGCCGGTCAGGTTTTTACACTCGGCCGTGAGGTTGTAGCGTCCGTTTCCGAGGGTGTACGTAAGGCTGACGTCGTGCGACAACTGAGTGGGCACCACCCGTTTCGACGTCGAGCCGTGGCGTTCGGAGTACAGCGGAAATTCGTTTACGTAATTGCCGTTGTAACCGAAACTCAGGTGACTGGTTTTGCGGAGGAAATTTCTCCATACGATTTCGACGTCGCCGGATGCGAAGAAATACGGGATATTCGGGATCCGCGCCCGGTAGGTGGTACTGGCCGACGCGCCCATCGTTTCCGGTTCGTTGTCGCGGATGTTCTGGGAGGTGGCGTTCACGCCTGCGGAGACGACGTTTTTGTACGAATAGCGGACTTCTCCTTCCAGACTGATGTTGCGCACATAGCCGTGATTGATGTGCGAGGCGTAGAATTTGCCTGAATAGCTGTCGGTGACGCGGCGGATGTAATCCTTCGTGTTGCGCAGGATGCAGCCCGCGTCGATGTAGATGAAATGCGTCCGGTCGAAATCGCGGCTGTACGACAGGTTGAGGTTGTAATTGTCGCTGTTTTCGGCTCGCAGGCCGGTCGATCCGCGTTCGAGTTCTTCGTTTCCGAACAGTTCGCTGTCGGTCGGCAGGCGATACGTTTTTTCGTATGAGACTTTCCCCTGGAAATCTTTCCAGAAATAAGTGCCGGCAATTCCGTAGCCCGCGGCAGTGAAGGTTTCGCTGAAGATCGCATAGCTCGTGTGACCGGTATCCGTCGAAACGTCCTTGGGGCCTTTGCTGTACTGGAGGTAATGTTTACCGAAAACGGAGACGTTCCACCGGTTCTCGAAGTTCAGTTTATAGGACAGGCCGGCCACGTTTTTCTGCGACACCTTGGGCATGGTATCGGTGGCCAGCAGGGTGGATTCGGGCGAGGAGCGGGTGTTGCGGTTGAAAGACGAAAAGACGTCGTTCAGTATCAGCGAATGGTATTCGCTGATGCGGTAATTTGCCGTGAAGGTCATATTGCTGTTCCTGTTTTCGTATTCCGAGTCCTGATAGCGCTGTTCGCCGATTTTCCCGTTGTTATACTTTGATTCGCCGCGCCAGTTATATTCGAAGGTAGCCGTATCAATATTATGCGTCAGGTTTTTGTTGTAGTTGGCGGTCAGGCGCACGTCTAAGCCTTCGAGCAGGAGGTTCCGTTTTATATACTGCAAGGAAGGCATGAGCGTTTCGCCCCGGCTGTGTTTCTGACCGTAGACGACGTCCTGCCGCACGCCGTTTTGCGTCTCCTTGTAAGTCTTTCCCGCGTTGAGGCTCACGACCAGGCGGTCGGCAAAGGGCTTGTTCACAAAGCCCGTCCGCAGGATCACGGTCTCGTTGTGGTACGTATCGTTGAATCGCCGGACGCTCTCGGTCTCATCGCTGTTGATCTGTCCCGTTTCCAGATCCTTGACGGCGTTTTCGATCCGGTAACTGTTGTCGGAATAGTTCTGAAAGGCGTTCAGTTCGACCATAAATCCGTTTTTTGCCGTATATCCGGCATTGACCGACGAGCGGTGCGTATTGAACGAGCCGTATGAATAGGATGCATCGACGAACGTCCGCCGCTGCTGGTTGGTGACGATGTTCACCGCTCCGCCGATGGCGTCGGCGCCGAAACCTACCGGCACGACGCCTTTATATATTTCAATCCGCTCCGCCAGGTTGACGGGAATATTGTTGATCTGGAACGATGCGCCCATGCCTTCCATCGGAACGCCGTCCATAAAAAACTTGACGTGTCGACCGGAAAAACCATTGAGCGAGAAATGCAGGTCGGAACCCAGTCCACCCGATTCGCGAATCTTTACGCCCGACACCCGGCTCATGGCGTGCGCCAGGTCGAGAGTCGTATTTTGCAGGCTTTTGGCGTCGAGGGCGACCACGTTGAACGACGATTCCTTCACGCGCTGCACCGGCGATTTGGCTTCGACGACGACTTCGTCGAGTTCGGACGCGGCGTCTTCCATACAGACGTTTACCGTTACAGCCGTCCGGCTGGCGTCTCCTGCCCCGGACGGGATTTTAACTTCCTTCCGGACGGTTTTCATTCCCACAAACGAAAAATCAAGGATATATACGCCCCCTCCAATTATCTTATTTGAGATAAGGTATTTACCGTTACTGTCGGTAGCGCTGCCGGTATTTGTTCCGGCTACTTTTACCGTAACACCGGCAAGGGGTTGCCCGTCGGCACAGCCTGTTACTTCGCCGCTTATGCTTTGGGCTTTCGATATAATCGACACAAACAAAAGAAAATGGAATACAAAAAATATAACTCTGCAATAACTCATAAATTCATATTAAAAAGTTTTGCAAAGGTACTGCGGTCGAAAAGAGTGCGCAATACCTATTTATTGGTTTTTTCGCACGGCACGCTCATCATTAGCAGGTATGAAAAATTTTATCCCCGGAGACTTCGGGATGATACCATGAAACCTTGGGATGTTACCGGAAATTTCCGGGATGATACCGGAAACCTTTGGGATGATACCGGAAATCTTCGGGATAATACCGGGAAATCTTGGGATACTACCTGGAAATTTCGGGATGATACCGGAAATTTCTGTGATGATACCGAAAATCTTTGTGATGATACCGGAGAATTTCGGGATAATACCGGAAAACACGGGGATATTTCCCGAAAACATGGGGATGATTC
>JAIRLL010000163.1 GCA_031259505.1 Tannerella sp. | reverse complement strand
GCGTGAAATCCATTGCGCCCGCATACGAACTGACGCCGCAGCATGGCATACCATTGATGTATACCGTACACTGCCTGCGCTACAGTCTGGGCTGGTGTGCGTCGTTCCATAACCGCCTGATGCCGTACAGGGAACCGCTTTATCTCGTACACGGCCATACAAGGCTCAGGCTGCAGTTCGACTGCAAGGCTTGCCGGATGATGGTCTATGATGAATAACTGAGTAACTGAATGACTTATTTTTGATTTTTTTTTATTATGAATAGAATTTGTGAATTATTTGGCATACGCTACCCTGTCGTGCAGGGAGGAATGGTTTGGTGCAGTGGCTGGAAACTGGCTTCTGCGGTGAGTAATGCGGGCGGACTGGGTCTGCTGGGCGCCGGTTCGATGCATCCGGATGTGTTCCGCGAGCATGTCCGCAAATGCAGAGCGGCCACCGACAAACCGTTTGGCGTAAACATCCCGCTGACATACCCGGAGATGGAAGCCCTGACCCAAATCGTGGTCGAAGAAGGCATAAAGATTGTATTTACTTCGGCAGGAAATCCCAAAGCATGGACTGGATTCCTGAAAAAACATCATATCACGGTAGCGCACGTCGTAAGCAGTTCGAAGTTTGCGATAAAGAGCGAAGAAGCCGGCGTCGATGCCATCGTGGCCGAAGGCTTCGAAGCCGGTGGCCACAACGGACGCGAAGAAACGACAACCCTCTGCCTGATACCTGCCGTGCGCCGTGTGACAAACCTCCCGCTTCTGGCTGCGGGCGGCATAGGCACGGGCGAAGCCATCCTTGCCGTACAGGCGCTGGATGCCGACGGCGTACAGATCGGGACACGTTTTGCGCTTACACGTGAGAGTTCGGCGCACGAACGTTTCAAACAGCTCTGTCTGAACCTGAACGAAGGCGATACAAAGCTGCTGCTGAAAAGCCTCTCCCCCACCCGACTCGCAAAGGGCGATTTCCGGACGGCCGTAGAGGAACTGGAAACGAGAGGCGCGTCGGTCGACGAATTGCGCCAGTTGCTGGGCAAGGAACGTGCAAAAAAAGGCATCTTCGAAGGCGAACTGAGTGTGGGTGAACTGGAAATCGGACAGGTAGCATCCCTGTTTCACGAATTGCAAAGCGTGGAAGAAGTGATGAAAGACCTGATCGAAGGCTACAACAGAGCGCTGCTTAAAGTCCGTGAGAATCGTCAGATGCCGATGATTTAACCGCGGAAGCACAGTGAACGCAAAGCAATTCAGCATGCTTTGCGTTGACAATAAGGTACGGCATCGCAATATTTTAAACCTCGGGAAACTGGAGGACGTCCCGCGAGAGCGGCATAGGAACTTGCTACCTTCTGTTCGCATTCACACAAAAAGGAATAGCAATGTTTTCATCCGTATTACGCCGTTATCGTATGCACCTGAGTTCGGCGTAATAAATGCTTTTCTTACGTCGAACTCAGGCTGTAAGGAAGTTTCCCAAGCCCGTGACACGGGTTAATAACACGTCTGCAAGGCCGGAAATACCGCTGACCGGCAGAATCGGAATTTCCAATAAAATGTTCATAATGCCTATAATTGCTTTATCAATACTGTTGAATGTGAAACTTGCAATCGAATATAGCAAAAAAACTTGTTAGAGATTTTTTCAAACTCGTAGGAGGATTCTTTCAAACTCTCAAGAGCTTTTTTCAAACTCTCAAGAGGATTCTTTCAAACTCTCAAGAGGATTCTTTCAAACTCTCAAGAGCTTTTTTCAAACTCTCAAGAACTTTTTTCAAACTCTCAGGGACGCAAAATAAATAAGATATAACGAATAAATGAAATTCTGCTCAAAAGTCGCGCAGCGACGTATTAACCGTATGCTTCAGCATACGGTTAATAAAGTGTCCTCCCTGCGGGAGTACTGTACTGTTATACTTTATTTATTTCGCATTCCTCAAGAGGATTCTTTCAAACTCTCAGGAGCTTTTTTCAAACTCGTGCGAGATTTTTTCTATCTCGTCCATGTTTTTCCGGCTTTTTCCGGCAGTTTTGCCGGAGAATGGCGACGTCCGGGCGAAAAAGACCGGCGGCGGCTTTCGCCCGGACGTGCGCTTTTGGCTGTTGTCAATCTACAATTTATCTGTAAAAGTATATTCGCCCGAGCCTGTTTCGACAGCGCCTTTTGTCGGTAGCATTACTGTTGCAGTTGTGTTTGCAGGGATTTTCACTTTCAGAGTAAACGTGCCGTTTTCGATTTTCCATTCCGAAACGATTTCGCCTTTGATAGAATTGTACGAACCTTTTGCCCATGTCAACGAACCGCCCGGACGGGGATGAATCGTAAAATGTTCATACCCGGGATATTTATCATCAGGATTGATACCCAAAATATGCCGGAACATCCATTCGCCGACAGCGCCGAAAGCTACATGGTCTAAAGAATTCATTCCCGATTCCTGGATACCCCGTCCCGGAACCACGGCATCCCAGCGTTCCCAGACGGTTGTAGCGCCGACATTTACCTGAAACAGCCACGAAGGAAAGCGTTCCGATTCGAGCAGACGGTAAGCAATATCCGTACGTCCGTACCGTACAAGTTCCTGCATAAGCATGGGAGTGGTAATGAAACCCGTAGATATCCGGTAATCATACTCTTCAATACATTTCAGCAGGTATTCGAAAGATTTTTCGCGCAGATTATGCGGAATCAGGTCAAAGCCGAGGGCAAGCGCATACGTTCCCTGCGTATTGCCTTCAATATAACCATCGTTGCGAATATACGAAGCGACAAATTTTTCCCGTATCTTTTGCGCTAAATCGGCGTAATGCTTTGTGTCGGCGTCATATCCGATGATTCCGGCAATGTCCGACAGCATTTGAGCGCTATATGCAAAAAAAGCGGTAGAGAAAAGGTCGTCCAAAATCCCGCCGCGTGTGGTGCTGTAGTCCGATGCGGGCGGATTGGCGATGGTATTTGCATTCAACCAGTCGTTATTGTGATTATGGCGGATTTTCCATATCAGTTCCGGATTTTCCCGTTCGGTAGCGTCAATATGCTTTTTCAT
>JAIRLL010000119.1 GCA_031259505.1 Tannerella sp. | reverse complement strand
GAGGTGGTGAACTATGAAGGAGCGCCGGCCTATAGTTTGTCACCCAAGTGGCATTTATACAGTGCGGTAGTAACTACCGTGCTGAGCAACGGTTTTTACGAAACCTCTGCCGAACGCCTGAAACAACTGGTGGAGTTGATTGATCGGAACGATCCGCAATTTGTGGCTCGCTTAGCCATCTATGCACGCGAACAGATGAATCTGCGTTCCATTCCGTTGGCGCTGGCAGTTGAATTGTCCAAGATTCATTCCGGCGATTCGCTGGTCGGTCGCCTGACTGCCCGTATTATACAGCGGGCAGACGAAATCACGGAACTGCTGGCTTACTACCAGTTGTCGAACGGGCGTAAAGGAATTAAGAAACTGAATCGCCTGTCGAAACAGTTACAGGCGGGATTGCAGGCGGCATTTAACAAGTTTGATGAATATCAGTTTGCCAAATATAATCGCAGCACGGATGTGAAATTGCGCGACGCATTGTTTCTGGTTCACCCGAAAGCGAAAGACGAAAATCAGCAGTTACTGTTCGACAAAATCGTAGAAGACAAGTTGACAACACCTTATACGTGGGAAACGGAGTTGTCGGTCTTGGGGCAGGCAAAATACAAATCCGACAAGGCGAAAACGGCTGCATTTAAACAAAAATGGGAAGAACTGATTGACAGTGGAAAGTTGGGCTACATGGCATTGTTGCGTAATCTGTGTAATATTTTGGAAGTTGAAGTTTCGGCAAAACATGTGGGGCATGTTTGCGAAATGCTTGCATCGGAAGACAGGGTGCTTAAATCTAAACAATTGCCTTTCCGTTTTTTGGCGGCTTATCGCGAACTGTCAAAAGTCTCTTCCGGTAAAGCGGCACAAGTAATGGATGCACTCGAAAAGGCCGTCACGGTTTCCGCCCGCAACATCGCCGGTTTCGACGAATCGACCCGCGTGCTGGTAGCTTGTGACGTTTCCGGATCGATGTGTTCGCCGGTTTCGGAAAAAAGCGCGATAAGAAACTACGATATTGGCCTGATGCTCGGAATGTTGTTGAAATCGCGCTGTGCGAATGTCGTGTCGGGAATATTCGGTAACACCTGGAAAACGGTCAATTTGCCCGGCGGTGGCGTTTTGACCAATGTGGAAGCATTCTACAAGCGCGAAGGCGAAGTGGGTTACTCCACCAACGGCCACTTGGTACTGCAATATTTGGTTGACCGCAGGCAAGTGATGGACAAAATCATGATATTCACCGACTGTCAGATGTGGGACAGCAGCCAGGGAGACGATTCCACGATGCGCGAGGTATGGAAAAAATACAAAACCGTAGCGCCCGATGCCAGGTTGTATTTATTTGATTTGGCTGGCTATGATACGACGCCGCTGAATATTGCCGCCAAAGATATATATCTGATAGCCGGCTGGTCGGACAGGATATTCGATATGCTGGACGCTTTCGGCCAGGGTGAGAACGCATTGAAACTGATTGAAAAAATAGAGTTGTAAAAATATAAATAGCAAGTGCCGTAGAAAAGAGTTACTTCGATCTGAGGAGAAGGGCGCAGGTTCGAATCCTGCAACATCTTTTTTGATGAATAGCTCAGTGGTAGAGCATCTCCATGAGTCTTTTTTCGCTTGTCGCCTTGCTTTTTTTGAAGAACCGACCGCCGCAAAACTCATTTGTTTTCAGGCGGTTTTTCTGTTTCGGCAGCCGCATGACGGATACGCAGTTCACAGAGTGTTTACCTGCGCTGATAAACTCTGACATAATCAATTTCGTACACAGCCGGCAATTTGCTTTCGTCCACGCCTTCATAACCGCCCCAGTTTCCGCCCCATGCCAGATTCAGTTTTAAATAAAAAGGCACGTTAAAAGGCCATGTGTCTTTATTGCCTTTCCTGTCGTTTCGAAACTCAAGATGCATGTTTCCGTCTACAAACCCCCGTATATAGTCGTCCGTCCATTCCACAGCGTATACATGGAAATCGGATTCTGCCGTTTCGACATACTGTTCGCCCGTTATTCCCGTTCCGGTAACATGGTTATATGTATGGCAGTGAATAGACGAAGATACCCAGTTGGGACGGTAGCCTACTTCTTCCATGATGTCGATTTCGCCGTCCGCAGGCCACGATCGGATATTTTGAGGTAACATCCAGAAAGCCGGCCAGGTTCCTTTTCCCTGCGGCAGTTTTAAGCGGGCTTCAAAATAGCCGTACGTCCAGCTTTTTACACTGTTCATGCGTATGGAAATCACTTTGTCGCCCTTCTTTTCGGCGATAATCTTCAGTATGCCGCCGGAAACCAGCGCGCAGGTATCCGAACCGTCAACGCCTGCAACGTAATTCTGCAATTCATTGTTCCCCCAGCCGCGGCCTCCCGTTTCAAAGTACCACAAATCAGGATCGGGCAGTCTGTTTTTATCATCGTCAAATTCGTCGTTCCAGATTAATTCGTAGCTTTCCGGAACAAAACCGCTGCCTTTTTGTCCGTTGATTTTCGCCGGATAATGACTGCAGCAGGCAATCAGCAGGAGCGATATTAATAATACATTATTCTTCATAAGTTGGATATTCACAAGTTTTATGGTGAAAGGAGATGATTACGTTTATACTGTCATGCCGCAAGTCCCAACGAGGCCTCCGGCATACTTGCAGAAGGCGTTGCAAGTCCCAACGAGGCCTCCGGCATACTTGCGGAAGGCGTTGCAAGTCCCAACGAGGCCTCCGGCATACTTGCGGAAGGTGTTGCAAGCCCCGGCGAGGCCTCCGGTACACTTTGGATCTTAAATCCTTTTCCGCCGCTCACAGTATAAACAACCGGGAGAGCAGTCCGCCTGTAATACTTTACAGCGACCATCCTTCGCGATACGTATGGCGGATATATTCTTCGGCAGCCTGAACTGCGTTCAGGGTCAGCGTGCGCGGTTCCTGTTTCGGGATGCCGTTGCTCACCTTGATTTCGTCGCTGTCGGACAGGTTGGTGATGCGCATGTTCACGCCATCCCACTGCAGTTTCCTGTTCAGGCTTTTCAGTCGGACGGCGAGATTTCCCATCACTACCATTTCGTTGAGCGGCCCGGCATACTCGAAGTTCGAGAGCGGCAGCACGCGGTTTTCCGGCGATTCCTTGCAGGCGCGTACAAAATCCATCTCATGGCTCATCCCTACTCTCCGCAGGCGTGCGGCAGGCTTAGGCTGTTTTGCGAACTTGTCGGCGGGCAGCAGGCGCCACTTCTCGCCGTAGTTACCGCAGAGCAGCAGGCCTTTCGAGCCGTGGAAGAGAATGCCGTTGCGTCCTTCGCCCAGTTCGACGCCGTCGGGCAGCGAATCGGGACGCGGCGGCAGCAGTCCGCCATCGTACCAGGTCACGCTTACGGCCGGCATGTTTAGTTTGCCTTCCTTCGGACGCGCCGGAAATTCGTAGCGGATGGTCGAAGCCTCCGGTGCGCTCTCGGAATTGAAGGCGGTGGACGATGCTTCCACAGCCGAGGGGTGTCCCAGTTTCATGGCCGAAAAGACGACGTCAAGCACATGGCAGGCCATGTCGCCCAGCGCTCCCGTGCCGAAATCCCACCATCCGCGCCAGTCCCACGGATGATATGCCCTGTGATACGGACGCATCGCCGCCGGACCGATAAACAGATCCCAGTCGATATGTTCCGGCACCCACATCCCCTGTTCGGGGCGGGTCAGTCCCTGCGGCCAGATGGGGCGGTCGGTCCATGCGTCCACATGCGTCACTTCTCCGATGGCTCCGCTCCAAATCCATTCGCATACTTCGCCGACCGTGTCATTGCTGTGTCCTTCGTTGCCCATCTGCGTCACTACCCTGTAGCGGCGCGAGGCTTCGAGCAGTGCGCGCGATTCGTAAACCGAATGGGTCAGCGGTTTCTGCACATACACGTGCTTGTTCAGTTGCATGGCGGCAAGTGCGCATACGGCGTGCGTATGGTCGGGCGTGGCTATGACGACGGCGTCGATGCTTCGACCCGCTTCGTCCAGCATCCGGCGGAAATCCCTGTAGCGCCGGGCGCCCGGAAAGGCGTCGAAACAGCCTTTGGCGTATTGCCAGTCAATATCGCACAGGGCGACGATGTTTTCCGACTTCATGTTGTTGAGATTGACCGAACCCTTGCCGCCTACGCCGATACCGGCGATGTTCAGCTTGTCGCTCGGAGCCGTATGCCCCAGTCCGCTCACGGCGTGAGACGGTACAATGAAAAACGCTCCTGCAGTAGCGGCCGACGCTTTGATAAACTGCCGGCGGGAAATAGATGTACTCATGGCGATGGCGATTTTTAAAGTTCCCGAATCGTAATATTCCTGAACCATATCAATGCATCGCCGTGTTTACCCTGAAAGCCGATATAGCCCCGGGCCGGCAGTTCGGCGTAGGGTTTCGGCAGCCAGGAAGGGATTTCCGAGCCGTCGGGATTCGTCGTGCCCGAAGTCCAGAGGCTCATGTCCATGTCGATGATCTGTTCGCCGTTCAGCGCGACCTTGATGCTTTTCCCCTGCGCCGTGATCTTCATTTCGTTCCATTCGCCGGGTTTCTTTACCAGTTGGAAGGCCGAGGGAGCAAGGTGTCCGTACACCGCGCCGCAGGAACCGGTCGAAGCCGACGCGCCGAAATGATCGCAGTAATCGTCTGCAATCTGAATCTCAACGGCGTTCGGAATCCAGTCCTTTTTGTCGGTACAGTAAATCACCACGCCGCTGTTCGTACAGTTGTCGTTTTTGAACTCCAGTTCCAGTTCAAAATTTTCATACGTCACGGTTGACCAGATGGCCTGGTCGGCCGTAGCTGAAATTACGCCGTTTGCGTCCACAGACCATACGGCGGGATCATAGTCTGCGTCCGACAGGTCGGCGGCAAACAACGGTTGCCGATCTCCGGAGTCGGCACACCCACAAATACATGCAATGCTCAGAATGCTAAAAAATAATTTTCTCATGATACAATGTTTTTTTGTTTTCGGGGACTTCTGTTTCTTTCATGTTTTCCAAAGCACGAAACCCCGTTAAGATGCTCCTGAAAACCGGCAGCAAATTTAGTATAATTCTGCCGAATAAAAAAAACAATTATTATCGTCGGGATACAATTCGGCTTGTCGCATGGCGTCCGTTCGGATGAGGCTCAACCTCGTCCGAACGGGGCAACTCTCATAACCGCCTGAATCTTTGAATCGCAGTGCGCACAGTCACAGTTTGCCGATCACCTTGAGCATTTCGTCGCCGATACCGATGGTGTATCCCTGCGATACGTAGACGATTCGCCCGAACGAGTCGGCAATGATGAATATGGGCAGCGCAGTGGCGTTGGGCAGATGCAGTTCGCTTGCCAGCCGGTCTGTCACGTGGCTGATGTCGATGCCGTAAGTAACCGTCTCCGGCAGCCCTTTAAATTCGTCCGCATCGAATCGTTCCAGTCCCTGTGCGTCCGGGAAGAGGAGGATGATGCTGCGTCCCCATGAATTGAAACCGGCAGCGGCGCGGGCAATGTCGTTCATGGCATGATTGGTAGGCTCCTGCCGCGAACCGAGTATGCCGATAATGAAATAGCCGCGTCCGGCGGTCGACAGGAAAGATTTCGGTTCGTTGCCATCGACCGGCTGATAGAGCGCTTCCGGGTCCATCGAACCGATCACCTGTATTTCGTCCTTGCCATCGCGTATCACCAACTGCGTCTTTGTCGTCCGGCCTTCTTCTACTGTGAAAAACTCGACGCGCGCCAGTACGCTTCCGTTCGCCGTGCGCGTACCCGACAACAGCATGTAAGTGCCTGCATCCATGAGGAGAGGCGATTTCATCAGGGCGCTAAGATTGCCACGGTAGTTGCGCGGTTGCAGTTTTCCGTTTTCGTCGATACGCGAAATCGTGAAGTGCTGTCTGTAGGCCGGGTCGGGAATGAGTTCGGTCGGGTGTTCGAACGTGATTGTCACGCTGCCCTGCGGCAGGTTTGTTTCCGTCGCCGTCACGCCGTCAAAATCTACATTGCGCCACGCGCCGGAATAATACTGTATCCTGCGGGTGACCGGCTCCGTACGCGCCGGAATACCGAGGCTGCGGCAAAGGGCGATGAAAAACACGTCTCTCGACCCCGTATCGCAAACGCGCGCCCGCGCCACACCCGCCGGACCGGACATGATGCGCTGCGGATTCAACTCGTCTATCAGCGTCAATTCCTTTTTGCACCACTCCGTCACCAGTTCGGGATTCTTTTGCGCCTGTTCCACGAAATCGGGCGGAAACATGTCGCGCAATACTTTCTTGTACGGCGTCAGCAGTTCGCTCCCGACTCTCGGATTCAGTATATAGTACACATACAGCGGCGATTCGCTGTTTATCGTTTCTTCGAGATGCGCTTTCAGCACGGAGGCGGGCGTATCCTGCAAATCTTTTCGCGAGACGACGCTCAGCAGTTCCACAGCCCGGCCGCGCTGTTCCGGAGGCGTTTCCGTCAGAAACTGCATGATTTCCCGCCAGTTTCCACGGCTTGCTTCCAGAAAGCCCGCGACGCGGCCGTCGTCGATACCCAGCTTTTCCGTTTCCGCTACGGCTTCGTCGGCGGTCATGAAAGTGGCCAGATAGGCGCCTCTTATGGCGTCTTCTTCTGCCAGACGGCGATCGTTCTCAAGCTTCATTTCGTCGGTCACCGCTTCGGCCGTCGGGACGACGCCCGGCACGGGCGGCACAATATCCAGGTCGAAGCCGGTGAGTTGCGCCGGCGTCCGATCCAGTACAACCGTAATGTTTTCGTCTTTTCCGAAAGACAATTTCCCGCAGCCCACCCTGTCGCCTTTGGATACCCAGATGAACATGTCGCCTTTTCCGGCTGTCAGGCGGCACTGGCCTTTACTGTCGGACTGTCCGGTCAGTACGGACGAGAAGCTCAGTCCGTTGTATATCATAAACTCTACGGTGGCGTCCTGCACCGGTTCGCCTTCGCCGTCGACTACGGTGACGGCGCCCGCCGCTGTCGGGGCATAGGCCGGCAGCACGTTGATTTCCGTAAAGTTGGCCGTGCGCATCATCACCTCTTCCGGGCCGCTGTATTTCCCGAATACGCGGGTATGCAGCAGCAGGGCGCGGTAGGCCGGCGCGTTGAACCAGCCCAGATTCAGCGCCGGTTCAGGCTCGCAGGCGCCGAAGAAATACCATTCCCCGTCGACCCACGCTTCGACCCACGCATGATTGCTGTCGGTATGCGCCCAGCGCGGCGTATAAATCTGGCGTGCGGGAATGCCTGCCGCGCGAAGCGCCGTCACCGTGAACGTCGATTCTTCGCCGCAGCGCCCCCAGGCCGTCCTGACGATGGCCAGCGGAGCTATCGTGCGCATGTCGGTAGGCGTATACACTACATGCTCGTGACACCAGTGGTTGATTTCCAGCACGGCATCGCGCATGGACATGCCTTTCACTCGCGCTTTCAGTTCTTCGGCGAATACGACGCGCGCCGAGTCCAGGTCTTCGTTGTTCACCCGTACGGGCAGGACAAAGTGCCGGAAAACCGTTTCGGGAATGCGGCTGCCCCATTCCGTTTCCTTCCTCGCCTGCAGCGACGAGCGTACCTGCTGCAGGAAAAAGTCGCCATCTCTGTTCGTGATGTCGGCCACAGGCAT
>JAIRLL010000079.1 GCA_031259505.1 Tannerella sp. | reverse complement strand
CTGGATTTCCTGCGTCGCGTATCCGATATAGGAGATCACCAGCACGGAGGCGGCGTTCGGCACATCCAGGCTGAAACGGCCGTCGGCGTCGGTGATCGTGCCGATCGTTGTTCCCTTTACGGACACGTTCACGCCCGGAATCGTCTCGCCCGTCTCGTCTGTCACCGTTCCTGTCACGCTCACGCTTTGTAGCAGTTCTTTCGAGGAGATAACAATCAGATTGTTGTCCAGTTTCCGGTAGCGCAGTCCGGTGTTTGCCAGCAATGTGGTCAGGATCTCGTCAATGGATTTGTTTTTCACATTCAACTGATAGATTTCCTTCTCGATGTTGACCAGTTCGTCGTTGTAGAAAAACCGGTAGTCGCTCTGTTTTTCAATTTCCTTGAAAAACTCGTTCAATGTACCGCGGTGGTTGTGGAAAGTCAGTTTCTGATCGGGTCGGGCAGAAAAATACCCCCCTCCGTTAACATTTATTAATTCGTCAGTTGACTTTGAGTCGGGCCTGGCCGACAGCGCCGCAGTACCGATTAGAAACGATATGCATATAAACTGCATTATCCGTCCTAATCCGGGATGTTTGGATAAAAATTTTCTTTTACTCATGTTCTTTTAAAGTTATAGTTTTACAATAAAATCCAGTTTGTTCGTTTGTTTGATTTAAAATACTTTCCAAAATACATTCTTTCTTTCTCGTCGTGTCCGCGCGTTTATTCGAAACGCCGGCTCTGTCTGTCTGTCTTCATTTGTTTTCGGTCATTTTCTTTCTTTTTCCATAGGCAGGTAAGTTAATAAGTTCATAATATATGTTCCGTGTCAATTGTTTCGATCGTGATTTGCCCTGAGCCATCTGTTCGTGGACAGGATTACTCTGTTTTGGCGCACCGTATAGTTCACCGGTGCGGAAAGTTTGATTGCTTCCAGCACCTGCTCCAGCGTTTCATCCTTGAGCGTTCCTGAAAATGAGATTCTCTTCAGCGATTCGTCGGCGAATGATACGTGGATATTGTACCGTCTTTCCAGTTTGACGGCCAGCGCCTCCAGCGTTTCCTTTTCTATCAGCCATCGTGCATCTTTCCAGGAGGTGTAGAGTTCGGTTACGACATTTTTTGTCACTATCGTCTTTTCAGCCGTTTCTTTCGGCATCACGCTTTTCGGCGACATGGCGGCGGGCAGCGGCAGAGGGTCGGTCATTATGCTGTTGATGTTCGCGGCGGATTTGATGATGGTCGCTTTCTGGCCTGCTGTCAGTATCAGCCTGTCGGACAGGCGTCCTTCCACGTTTCTCAGTACCTGTACGCTGCCCGATTCGACGGTCGTCTCCACGCTGTTTTCTTCCGGGTAGGCCTTTATGTTGAAACTGGTTCCAAGCACTTTCAGCGTGACGGCGGATGTTTTTACGTAAAAGGGTCTGTCCGCGTTTTTTGCCACGTTGAAGTAGGCTTCGCCTTCGATGAAGACTTCGCGGTCAGCGCTATTGAAATCCGAACTGTATCGAAGCCTGCTTCCGGCGTTCATCCATATCGTGGAACTGTCCGGCAGGATAATCATTGATTTGGCGGCGTACGGCACGGTATATTCGGTGTAGCGGATTTCCTTTTCCTCCGTTTCCGCATTTCCCCTGCGTGTCTGGAAATGCATTGCGGCCAGACCTGCTCCGAAGGCAAGGATGAAAACGGCGGCATAGCGGGGCAGGCGCCATACCAGGCGGCGGATGCTGCCGGACGGGTTCTTTCGTATGGCTCGCGACACTCTTGCCCATGCTTCGTCTACGTTGTACGTCCCGTCGCGGCGATAGCTTTTCATTATGAAATTCATCTCCCGGTATTCCGTCAACAGTTTCCCGTGTTCGGGAGACATGTCCAGCCATTCCCGCAGGATTTTCACCTCGGCGTCGCTCGCTGCGCCCGATAACAGGGCGGTAAGGATATCTTCAATATATGTCGGTATCTGATCCACTGACAAAAATTTTAATCGTTTTGAAGAGTTGACAGTCGACCTCGCACTTGATGTGACGGCGTTAGATATTCTTAACTTTTTTTTCGCCGCGAAGGTGGTACGGAGTATATGCAGACAGGGCGAGGCGCATCTTTTTTACGCCTCTTGTGATCTGTGTGCGAACGGTATTGATGGAGATGTTCAGTTTTTGGGCTACTTCTTCGTACGAAAGGCCGTCCATCATGTGGAGTACGAAAACTTCGCGGCACTGCGGCGGCAGTGTCGCAAGCGCTTTTTCGATATGTTCGTAGAGTTCCCTGTCAAGCATGTCGGTCAGCGGCGTGTCGAACCCTTCCGGACTTAACAGGTCGATGTGTTTCAGCCTGTATAACGCCTTTTCGCAGTATCTGTCCTCCAGGTCGATGTGTTTAAGATAATTGAGCGAGGCATTGTGAACGGACGAAACGATATAGGCTTCGAGCGATGTCCGGATATTCAGTTGCCCGCGTTTCTCCCACAGCCGCACAAACATGTCGCAGACAATATCTTCCGCCTCAAGACGGTTTTCCACGATATTTTCCGCATAGATGCACATACGTTTGTAGTACATGCGAAACATTCGTTCAAACTCGTCGGCGTCGCCCTGCTTTATTTTCTCAATGGAGATCTGTTGATCGGAACTGTTGGTCTGCATGAATCACAATTATACATTAATATAATATCCGATGAAATGTGCCGCTTTTTATGTCGCTCCGACGGTTTGCCGTGTTCCCCTGCAAAATGAACCTGTTGTCGAATATCCGGATATCCCGGGCAAACAACTGTTCGGCAATGTATATTTCGATATATTTTTCCAGCATCCGGTCACTCAAAAAATTAAATTATTTACGGAGTAGACAGTTCGCCCTGCACTTGATGTGACGGCGTTAGATGTCCTTAACTTTTTTTTGCCGCGAAAGTAGTACGGAGTATATACGGACAGGGCGGTGTGCATCTTTTTTACTGTGAATCGCTGTTTTAGGGGCGCCTTTAAAAATCCCGCATTTGCGTTACACTCTGTCGACAAGATGCTCATTTACTTCGGCAAACTCCGCTTTTGCCTCTGTCGCAGGTCTTGATTTTGGATTTTCTAAAGATTCCCTTAGATAAAAAAAATAGCGCCTTCCGCCGGACAGTCCGGCTATGACAGTGTATCCGTTATTCATTCGTTTTGTGTTCCAAATTCGGGGTGCAAGGTAAAACCTTTTTTTTATAGCGGCAACTTTTTCTGCAAAAAAACATGTAATCTGCGTGTACCTTCCGTTTTAATAAAAAGGTAAAGAAAATTAATCATCAATACCTTATAAACAGTGGCGCATTGCAAAACATGCTGTATAACATGTTTTGCAATCTTCAACCAAACAGGCAGAAATCCTTTTTTACACTCTGATGAAAAACCGGTCATCATATCAAACTGTCACTTTTCCTGCCGTTCGGACGGGGAGTGAGTGATGCTATACTGTGCGCGGCATAAACAGGTGCATTCGGAAATGACTGAATAACTGAAATTTGCGAATTTCGGAACTCCTGACGGGGTTGACACCATAGGCATTCTGTTTTTTTTAACGGTTAGTAATTCATTGTTCAGCGTCAAAAGCGTCCTGCCACTGGCGGAAAGCTGCCGCACGGCGGCAAAAACTTCCCGCTTTCGTGAAAAGAAAGAATTGTACAGAGCCGTACTCCTTCCGGAACGGCGGCATAACACAGTCCTTCCGGCAATGGAAATCCACGCCGGCGACAATTGTTTGAGTATGTTTTCGTGAATAAAAAAACTCTTTCCGTCGCTTATTTCCCCAGAAAACGACGACAGGGATATGTGATTTAAATGATTTGTTTTTATTATATTTCGCGCGTGTACATATATCTATCACATACGCGAGGCAGTCTCTCTCTTGCAAATATCGCGCCACAATCCTCCGAATGGAGGACTGAAATACAATTATTTGCGTTAAAAACAGAGAATGTATTCATACCTTATTTTATTTGCTGTTTTGTTTATTACGACTGCAAAAATACAGGTCTTATTTCAAACAGTAATACTTATATGCGTTTTACTTGCAATATTAGATTTTTTTACGGTAACGGGAATCTCTTCCGCCTCTATTTTTTTCTCGATAGACATACGCTTTCACGTCTTTTTCCGTTATAAACTAACATAAAACAATAGAAGGCAGTCAAATGATTGAATACTTAAAAGGCGAGATTGCGGAACTTTCACCCGCCCGTATGATTCTGGAATGTAACGGCACAGGTTATGAATTGCATATTTCATTGACGACATACAGCGCATTTCAAAACCGTAAAGAAGCAAAGGTGCTTGTATATGAAATAATCAGAGAAGATGCACACTTGCTGTACGGCTTTGAGACAGACAGAGAACGCGAACTTTTCCTGCTGTTGACATCCGTGTCGGGCGTCGGTCCCAATACGGCGCGGACGATTCTGTCGTCGCTTCCTCCTGCCGAACTGGTACAAATCATTGCGGCGGGCGACGAAAAAAGTTTGACGCTGGTAAAAGGTATCGGCTCCAAAACAGCCCAGCGCATTATTGTCGATTTAAGAAACAAAGTGAAATCCGTTGAGGAAAAAACAGGCAGGACGCCTGTCTCGCAACGTTCCCGGGTGGCCGACGAAGCCATTGCGGCGCTGGTTATGCTCGGTTTCCAGAAAGCCGCTTCGCAAAAGGCAATTGATGCCGTCCTGAAGAAGTCGCCGAATATTACGGTTGAACAGATTATTAAAACAGCGCTCAAGATGCTCTAATGAAACGGCAGTTCAAGTTTATTATCATATTCGGATTGATTTTGTTCAGTGCGGGCATGCCTGCGCTGAACAAGAGTCTCTCTGCATATGCTGAACTGCCGGCGGTCGAACAGCCCTCCGCGATGGAAGACACCATTCCGAAAACGCGATTTCCGGTTTCGAAAACGGTTCCGGGTGAAGAAGACCTGACAAAAAAATATCCGATCGATCTGCGCAATCCGGAAAACCTCAAAACGGCAGTCGAATACGACATTCATTCGGGCATGTACATCATCCGCACCAAAGTCGGCGACATGGAAATCGAAACGCCTATCACGCTGACGCCCGAAGAGTATCAGGACTACAGCATGCAGGAATCGATGCGCGCCTACTATCGCGCAAAGAATGAAGAAAATTTCCGCAGCCGGATGAACGGGACGTTCAATCCGCTGGACATGCAGTTCAATATTCCCGGAGCCGACAAATATTTCGGGCCGGGAGGCGTGCGCATCAAATCGCAGGGCTCGGCCGAACTGATTATGGGGCTGAAGTCTACAAGCACCAAAAATCCGTCGCTGCCGGAGCGTTCGCGCAACAGGACGTTCTTCAACTTCGACACGAACATGCAACTGAACATGCAGGGAAGCGTCGGGACAAAAATCAACGTCGGCATAAACTACAACACGGAAGCGTCGTTCAGTTTCGACGCCACCCGCATGAAACTGGCCTACAGCGGCGAAGAGGATGAAATCCTCAAAGTGCTGGAAGGTGGCAACGTAAGCCTGAGCACGAGCAACTCCCTGATTCGCGGGGGCGCAGCTCTGATCGGCATCAGGTCGGAACTGCAATTCGGGAAACTGCGCGTAAATGCGCTTCTGGCACAGCAGGAGTCCGAAAGTCAAACCGTCTCGACCAAAGGCGGCGCACAGACAAAAGATTTCGAAGTAAGAATCGACGAATACGACGAAAACCGCCACTTCTTCCTCAGCCACTATTTCCGCAACCGCTACGACACGGCCATGCTCAAACTTCCACACATTGCTTCGGCCGTGAAAATCAACCGCATCGAAGTATGGATTACCAACAAACGCAGTAACTACGACCAGTCGCGCAACATCGTGGCCTTTGCGGATCTGGGCGAGTACGACCATATTTACAACCCGCAATTTCAGCCATCAGGTTCGCTACAGGTTCCGTACAACGGCGCCAACACGCTCTATCAGACCGTTACGGAAAATTATCCCGGCGGACGCGTCATCAGCAGCGTGTCCCAAACATTCGGCAATATTCTCGACGGCGGGTTCGAATACGAGAAAATCGAAAGCGCACGCCGCCTCGACCATTCGGAATATGCTTTCAATTCGCAACTGGGTTACATCTCGCTGAACGCCCAGCTTCAGCCGGACGAGGTGCTGGCCGTCGCCTTCGAATACATTTACGGTGGGAAGGTGTTTCAGGTGGGCGAATTTTCGACCGACAATACGGAGAGCACGAGCCAGTGCCTGTACGTCAAACTGCTGAAAGGCACCAGCATGTCGCCTTCCATGCCCTTTTGGGACTTGATGATGAAAAACGTGTATTCTCTGCGCGACAACAACGGGGCGCCGGCCTACAACGTGCAGAAAGACCGTTTCAGGCTGGATGTGATGTATCAGAGCGATACCATCGGGACATACGTCAATTTCATCCCCGAAGGAAACATCGCCAGCCAGATTTTGCTGCGCGTCATGAACCTCGATCGCCTCGATGCAAACAACGAACCTTATCCGAATGGTTTTTACGATTTTGTGGAAGGCTACACCGTGCTGTCGTCAAGCGGCCGCATCATCTTCCCCGTTACCGAACCCTTTGGCTCACACCTGCGGAAAGCGATCGGGAACAACGCAATTGCCGACAAATATGTGTTTCAGGAATTATACGATTCCACACTGACAGTAGCCAGACAGATTGCCGAAAAGAACAAGTTTATCCTTCGCGGCGAATACAGGGCATCGTCTGCATCCGAAATTCTCCTGAATGCAACCAACGTCGCACGCGGGTCGGTAGTAGTCACAAGCGGAGGAAATACGTTGATGGAAAACGTCGATTACACAGTCGAGTATATCTCCGGCATCGTTACGATTCTGAACGAAAACCTCATCAACACCCCCATCCAGGTCAGGCTCGAAAACCAGTCCATGTACAGCATGCAGCGAAAAACGATGATGGGACTGGACCTGAACTACGAATTTTCAAAAAATTTCAACGCCGGAGCCACCCTCATGCACCTGTCCGAGATGCCCGTGACAACAAAAACTTCGCTGGGCAACGAATCGATAAAAAACACGCTTTGGGGT
>JAIRLL010000061.1 GCA_031259505.1 Tannerella sp. | reverse complement strand
GTTTTAAAGCCATAACAGGTGCAAAATTAATTATTTAGTTTGAAAAAGAATCATAAATAGATATTTTTTTCTATTAAGAGATAGCATTTGTTCTCGTATCCAAACAGGATGGGAGTATTATCAGAGATATTGAAATTCCATTTAGAGAGAAAAAGTTATTAATGCAAAAGCGAAAGGATGAAGCATCCGATATGCTCCCGGATTGCTTCATCCTTCGGGTTCGCCGATGACGCGGTGTAGCCTCCGTCATTTGCGAGACCTGATATTTTTCAAATAAACAAAGGGAAATGACGTAGTTCACTCGCGGGAAGTTCAGCAGGTGAAAGGCCGCAAAACGGAAGTAAGCGATGCCTGCCGGATACAAAAACTTTACCCAGCGGGTTTGTTGCGGGAAAGTATCGTAGCCGAAGGCAAACTGAAAGAGTTGCGGATGCTGATACGCGAGCGTGCCGACCGGACAGAGACGGGTAGCGCTTACGTGAACAGGATGCAGCAGTGTCTTGAACTAATGAACATTAAACTTCGGAATGTGATTACTCAGATTCATGGCGTAAGTGGATTGCGCGTGACAGAGGCTATTATTTCCGGCGAGCGCAATGCCAGCGTGCTGCTTAGCCTGTACCACGAAAGCATACGGAATAAAAAGGCGACAGATGTAAAGAAGTCGCTTACAGGCAACTGCAATCCCTGCTACCTGTTCCTGCTCAAAGAAAACCTGCATTTGTGGAAGGAACATCAGGCCACTGTGACAGGCGTAGATCAGCAAATAAAAGCGCTAAAAGAATGAACTGACTCCCGATCCGAATGACATGACGGCCGTTGTGTCGTCTGCCGGAAAAATCAACAAGTCGGGTTTGATAGACGCTGTCGTGGAAAAAGGCATTGAGTTGAAACGCGAAACGGTGGAGGACGTCGTGACGCGGTATAACCGCGTGGCGGAAAGTTTTGCCGCCCGCGGTTGGAATTTAAATACGGATTTAGTACATTTGCGAGCGATTATCATCGGCACATTCTTTGGCAAGAAGTACGACCCGGCGAAAAACAGTCTGTACGTATCGGCCTCGCAGGGTGTGGAAATACGGAAGGACCTGGCCGATACGGAAGTGGAAATCCTGGGTGAAATGGCGGACTTGATTCACATCTTTCAGGTGGTCAACCTGCAAACGAAAGTTGCCGACGGCACGCTCACCCGTGCCGCAATGCACAGGTTGAAGGATCATACCTCAAACTGGCAGACGACGACCCGACGGTTGGTATCTATCTGGAGAACGTCGAAGGCAGCGATAAGTACCAGTTCGACGAAGAGTATATCGTGGCGAACAATCCGGGCAGATTGCTGCTACTCATCCCGTCTGACCTGGCGACAGGCCTGTACCGATTGAAAGTAGTGACGCAGTTCACCAGCGCGAACAAACTGCTGAACGCCCCGCACCAAGCGATATTCGGACAGGAACTGACGGTGGTATGAATGAAGCATGGAGTATGAATATTCCGCAGGTGTCAACAGCAACTTGAAGCAGGTGTCAATGATGACTTGTCACGGAATAACATGAATAAATGTCAATCACAATGAAAAAGTAACCGGCCGCTTAGTTTCTATTGAGACAGAAAAGAGTTCAGGTTTCAGATTATATAATAGATTACAACGATGAATAGACAATTATTACTTTTATTTTTTTGCGGATTTGTCTTCTTGCTGTCTTGTTGCAACAACGACAAAATCCGTTTGACCGCGTCGTCGAATGATTTGGTTTTCACGGATCTTTCGCAAAGATGGGATGAAGCGATGCCTCTGGGCAACGCGATTGTAGGCGCATTAATCTGGCAAAAAGACAGCATGTTGCGGATGTCGCTCGACCATGTCGGGCTGTGGGATTTGCGTCCGATGGTGAATGGCGATTCGCTGTCGAAGTATAACTTTAAATGGGTCGAATCGCAGGTATTAAAGGAGGATTACGGACCTGTGCAGTTGCGCTACGACCTTCCTTACGACACGTCCGCTTTCCCGTCGAAGATACCCGGCGGAGCGCTGGAGTTCAACCTGAAAACACTGGGTAAAGCCGATTCGGTGAGGCTTTATCTGCACAACGCCATCTGTGAAGTGCGATGGGACGGCGGCGCATGTTTGCAGACCTTGGTACATGCGACCGAAAATGCCGGATGGTTTCGCTTCGACAATGTCCCGGAAGGATTTAAGCCTGTTTTGACGCCGCCGACCTATCATATTCCGGAAGCAAACGCCAGTGTAAATTCCTTGAGCACGGCACTCGGACGCCTGGGCTATCCGCAGGGAACCGTCGAGGAAGACGGTACGACGATTGTTTACCGGCAGCCCGGCAGCAACGGGTTTTATTACGAGATTGCCGTCAGTTATCGCCCGGACGGAAACAGTCTGGAAGGCGTATGGAGCATCCGTCCGAAGCCCGAAAGCGGCGTCCCGTCCGAAACCATTGTCGCATGGACGGAAAAGACCTTGCGGCAGGGTTTTACACAGGCTTTCGCATCGCACAGCGAGTGGTGGGCGGCCTATTGGGCGAAATCGTCCGTAACCATTCCCGATGCAACGCTTGCCAAACAGTATTACCGCGAAATGTACAAATTCGGCTCGGCTGCCAGAAGCTATTCCCCGCCCATTTCGCTCCAGGCCGTGTGGACGGCCGACGAGGGAAAACTGCCGCCATGGAAAGGCGACTTCCACCATGACCTCAACACCCAACTCAGCTACTGGCCCTGCTATGCAGGAAACCACCTGGACGAAGGACTGGGATATCTTAACTGGCTGTGGGAAACGATGCCGGCAAACCGGCGCTATACAAAAGAATATTTCGGAGCGGAGGGAGTGGCTGTTCCGGGCGTGGCAACGCTCAAAGGCGAGCCGATGGCGGGGTGGTGTCAATATACCATGTCGCCTACCGTATCGGCATGGCTTGCGCAACATTTCTATCTCCACTAGCTCTATTCACAGGACAGGGAATTTCTGAAAGACCGCGCCTATCCCTATCTCCGCGAAGTGGCCGTATTTCTGGACAATATCTCCGTACGCGACGCTGACGGCAGGCGGAAACTACCCATCAGCGCAAGCCCCGAAATATATAACAATTCGCTTGAGGCCTGGTTTCTGACTACAACAAACTATGACCTGGCGCTGATCCGTTTTGTCTATACGGCGGCGGAAGCCTGCGCACGGGAACTTGGACTGGACAGTGAAGCCGGCAAATGGCACGCCATCCTGTCGGAATGGACCTCTTTTGATTTGGACGAAAACCGTGCGCTCACCTTTACCAAAGGGTTCCCCTATAACGAATCGCACCGGCATTTCTCCCATCAATTGGCAATTCATCCGCTGGGACTGATTGACCGGAGCAACGGAGAAACCGACCGGCAAATCATCGACGCCACGATCCGCAAATTAGATGAGGTGGGACCTGACAGGTGGTGCGGCTATTCCTACAGTTGGCTCGGCAATATCAAAGCCCGGAACCTGGACGGCGAAGGCGCTGCCAAAGCGTTGAAGATATTTGCCGAACATTTCTGTCTGCCTAACACGTTTCATGTCAACGGCGACCTGACCCGACAGTCCCAACAGGGGGGAGATCCCCGTTCCACCTACTACTATCCCTTTACGCTCGAAGGCAATCTTGCCTTTGCCGCCGGTATCCACGAAATGCTGATTCAAAGTCATACGGGCGTTGTCCGGCTGTTTCCGGCTGTTCCGGCGTCGTGGAAAGACGTTTCGTTTGAACGGCTGCGCACTGTGGGCGCCTTTCTCGTTTCGGCTCAACGAAACGGCGGCAAGATATTGTCCATTACAGTCGAATCGGAAAAGGGCGGCGTTCTCCGACTTGCAAAACCCGCCGCCGATGACAATTACATAGAAACAGGAGGTAAAACGCTTGAGGACAAAAACGGCGTCTGGACAATCAAAATGAATGCCGGTGAAACCATACAAATAGAAACAAAATAATTTTTAATTAACTTAAAATCCGCAAGGATTTTTGCAATAAATGGATATGTAACGAGGTATAGCAATGATCTTTCACATGTTTGGGTGAAAAATAGAATTGTAAAACATTGATTTATAAAAATAAATGCAAATTACACTGCATGAGATGTAATTTTGTGATATTATTCTACTGGATTGCTTCACTCTTAGGGTTCGCAATTGCGAGGAGCGTAGCGAAGCGGCAATCCAGGCGCATACATGAATCTGGATTACTTCACCCTGCGGGTTCGCCGGTGATGCGGTGCATGCCTCCATCTTTGCGACGGCACGTACCCGTCCTTGCGGGGGCGCTCTCTGCCTTCGTCATCCTATATTTGCACCGGGAATAAAAAAGGCGTAAATTTGCGTGATAAAATTGTAACTATTCAGGTACCTATAGCAGCAATAGTTCTTAAAGCAAGAAAAGACGACTGATTGTTTTTCTTGGCAGTATTCATTATCGAATGTAATATGGCGAAGGC
>JAIRLL010000049.1 GCA_031259505.1 Tannerella sp. | reverse complement strand
TTTTGTCTAACAAATCTTCTCTTGTCATTTCCCAATGTTCAGCGGCGCGGTCGATATATTCCGAAAAATTACTTTCGAGTTCTTCCTGCGTATATCCGCATATCGTTGCATATTTTTTTTGCAAAGTAATATCCTGCGGATTGTTCAACGCCGAAAAAATCGACAGTCCCGAAAATTTCGATACACCGGTAAGGAAAACAAACTGCAAATGCTCGTCCGAGCTTTTCATTACCTGATAAAAATCGTGTACCGCTGTTTTAATTTTTTCCAGATACTCATCGGTGAGATGAGCGGTAATCGGTTTGTCGTATTCGTCAATAAGTATGACTACGCCTTTCTTGCCGGCTTGATTATGTAATGCCTCTATTAATTCCCCAAAACAGTCGGGCGCATATTTTGCCGTTAAAGTAATCCCGTAATTTTGAGCAATCTTTTTCAGATGAAAGACCAGACTTTCTTTCATTTCTTCCGGCGTCGAATGAACAATCCCCGCCCAGTCTATTTTAATGACCGGATATTCCTCCCATTCCCATTTGTCGTAAATATAAAGATCTTCGAACAGGTCTTTCTTTCCCTGAAATAGAGCCTCAAAAGTACTTATCAGCAACGATTTCCCAAATCTGCGCGGGCGTGAAAGAAAATAAATCC
This sequence comes from Tannerella sp., assembly GCA_031259505.1. Lineage (GTDB taxonomy): Bacteria > Bacteroidota > Bacteroidia > Bacteroidales > Tannerellaceae > Tannerella. Next base: position 6,126 of record JAIRLL010000049.1, on the reverse strand, counting down.
TCCCTTCCGTGATCATCCTGTATATGGCTTCCGTTTTGTCCACATAAACACATTTCCTGCTGCGTAACTTCTCGAACGACTGGGTATCTACTCCTAATTTTTTCATGACTTGTATATTTTAATCTGTCCTGCAAATTGTAATTCCTGCACAAAGATAATTATTTTTCAAAGTCGATACGGCTATCTGAATTGAAAAATCGACGCAGTCAAATGCACCCTTTTTCGTCCTGCCATTTCCTTTTGGACAGACTGCCCGTTTTTTCATGCGCATCACGACTGTAATGAAGTTCAGCAATAGACAGGTGTAGTTCACCTGTGGACAGGTGAAGTTCACCAATAGACAGGCTAACTTCGCCAATAGACAGGTGAAATTCGCCTGTGGACAGGTGAAGTTCGGCAATGGAATACCGGGCTTCAATACAGTCGTGACGGCGAGGGTTTACGGCACGTCCGTTTTATATTCGAAGTCAATAATGCATTGATATTAAGGATTCGGAACTCCAGACCTGCTAAGATTGATATGCTTTATATATAGCGTTTTAACTGGAATGATACAGCAAAACATTACTGTCGCAAATCTGTCCGCAACGCGGGGAAGAATCCGTAGGGCGTTATTTTACGCCCTACAGCGTCTGATACAGATAGCGTTTGATACTTTTCTTCGGCGTTTTTTCAAACTCTGTCGGGTAGAGTTTGATACTCGATATGTGTTCGTAGGGTGCAAGCAGTTTGTTGACATTGATGCGGTTCTGTTCCATAATGACCGGCAGGTCGTTGTGGCTGATGAGGGTATTGTCTACCGCATCGTAGTCGGGATAGACCCATGCGACCAGCCTGTCGTTCTTCATGCTCACCAGGCTTTCCATCACGAAAGGCATGTTGTTCAGTTTGTCTTCCAGCGCTTCGGGGTAGATGTTTTGTCCGTTCGAGCCGAGTATCAGCGTTTTGCTGCGTCCGCGGATATATATGCGCTTTTCGGCGTCGATCGTGCCGAGATCGCCGGTACACAGCCATCCGTCTTCGGTAAACACGTCGCGCGTCGCCTCGTCGTTTTTATAATAGCCACGCATCACGTTTTCACCGCGCACCTGAATCTCTCCGACTTCACTGTAAGGGTCTTTCGAGTCAATCCGCACGTCCATAATGTCTTTCAGGACATGCCCGCACGAAGCGGGTTCAAACACGCGATGATTCGAATAGCTTATCAGCGGTGCGCATTCGGTCATCCCGTAGCCTACCGTCACCGGAAACTTTATCTTGCACAGAAAATCCGTCACTTCCTGGTTCATAGCCGCGCCTCCCACGATGACTTCGCAGAAACGTCCACCCATCATCTCCGTCAGTTTCCTGTTAATCTGCGAGTAAACATACTCGTCCAGCAGAGGAATGCTCAGCGCCAGCTTCATCGGAAGCCTGTTCAGTTGCGGCAGGATGACGTTTTTGTATACCTTTTCCAGAATCAGCGGGACGGTGATGATAAGGTTCGGCCGGACGTCGGCGAAGGCTTTGACCAGAATCTTGGGCGACGGCCGTTTGCCGAGTATATGCACATGTGCACCTATAGCCATGGGTGCAAGCAGATTGAAGGCGCAACTGTAAGCGTGTGCGAGCGGCAGAAAACAAAGTTCCTCGTCGCCGGGAAACATCAGATCCAGCGTCTTCGCGTAAGTCACGTTTCCGGCAAGGTTGTTGCCCGTCAGCATTACGCCCTTGCTGAATCCGGTCGTCCCGGACGTATAATTGATCTCCACCAGTTCTTCGTTGCCGATGTCGGCATAGCGAACATCGTCTTTCGTGAAGCCGCCCGGGTATTTTCCGGCCACAAGCGCATCCAGCGCTTCGGGAGACAGGGCGTTATCTTCGCTTCCGCTCTGATAGATACAGCGAAAATCCGTCAAGGAAAAGGCTTTGCGTATGCCGGGTATCTTTTCTTCTTCCAGCGAATCCCGGACGAGGTCGGAAACGAACAGAAAAGTGGCGTCGGAGTGATTGATTATGTGATGAATATCATTCGGATTGAAATCCTGGAGAATCGGGACGATGACCGCGCCATACGTGACCGTCGCCATATAGGCAATGCACCACCTGGCGCAGTCTTTCCCTACCAGTGCAATTTTATCTCCCCGACCGACACGGCATTGCTCGAACAGCAGATGCAACCGCGCTATTTCGCGGGCTACTTCGCCGAAGCGAAACGTCGTATCCGTTCCATAGTCCGACAGCGACGGCAAATCCCAGTTTTCCCTGAAATTCGTTTCGAAAAGTTTGATAAAATTCTCCTTAATCATAATTCTCCGGTTTTACCGACCCACCGTCCGAACGCGGCAATCACAATAAAACATATCAGCGGCAGCAGGAACGAAATACGCACCGACGACAGCCAGTCGAACATGTCGGCCACGTCGATCAGTAAAGCCTGCAACGGAGGCATCACACTGCCGCCTCCTATAGCCAGAATCAGTCCCGCCGACGCAAGTTTGGCTTCGTCGCCCATACCTTTCAGGGCAATACCGTATATCGTAGGGAACATCAGCGACATACATGCCGAAATTGCTACTATTGAATATAATCCCCAGTACGCGCCAAAATATTGACCCTCGACATACTGGTCATTCGGTAAAACGATTGCTCCGATTGTAAACAATGCTCCTCCTGCGGCTAAAGCAGCCAGCAATACGTTTGGTTTTAAATATTTAAGCAGGAATGTACAAATGAAGCGGCTTGTTACGAATATAGCCATTGCCGCAATATTGAAATTTTGCGCCACCGATTTCGGCATTCCCAATTCCTTATCGGCATACTGGATAATGAACGTCCATACCATAATCTGCACGCCGACATAAAACGTCTGCGCCACCACCGACCACAGATAACATTTGTTCCTGAAAAGCATGTCGACAGTCCGTTTCAGCGAATATGTCTTATCCTTATCAGCAGCTATCCGCGGTAAGCGGGTAAAAAAGAAAAACAGGAAAAAGGCAAGAACAACAACCCCCAAAATGAGATACGGGCCGCTGACAATACTCAGGTCGGTTTCCTGAACGCTCTTCAAAGCCGACGGAGCTACATCCTGCAAGGCTTGACGCACTTCTTCGGCGTATGGCTTGCCGGCATCGATTCCGGCGGCGAGCGTCGCATTCGTCTGTTTCAGGATTTCCAGCGCATTATGGTCATTTTCTTCAAGTTTTTTAAGGATAATCTGACTTGCTATAAACATTCCCGTAATCGATCCCATCGGGTTAAACGCCTGTGCGAAATTCAGTCTTCGCGTAGCATTTTCGTCAGGACCAAGCGCGAGGATATAAGGATTCGACGTCGTTTCGAGAAATGAAAGTCCGCATGTCATCACAAAATAAGCGATGAGGAACGCCCAGAAAAGCATCGAGTTACCAGCCGGAATAAACAGCAGGCAACCTGCGGCGTAAAGCCCAAGGCCAACCAGTATCCCGTTTTTATAATTGAACCTGCGGATAAACAGGGCGGCCGGAATAGCCATAAAACAGTAACCGCCGTAGAACGCGGTTTGCACCAGCGCGCTCTCGGCATTGTCCATCAGCAGGATATTCTTGAACGCCGCGACCATCGGGTTTGTGATGTCGTTGGCAAAACCCCACAGGGCAAAAAGGGAGGTAATCATTATAAACGGAAAGAGATAGTTCTTCCCGTTTTTTTTAAAGAGCGATATTTTGTTTTCCATATTATAATTATGAGGCAAACCGCGCCGTGCAGGAATATCGTTCCTGCACGGTCTGTTTGTCCGGTTACACTCTCATTTTTTATATAACGGCCCGTAGGTTTGACATGCTCTGTAGTCGGCGCCTTCGCTGTCCATTCCGAAAGCGTTCCACGACGACGGGCGGAAGATGCGTTCGTCGTCCACATTGTGCATGCACACGGGTATTCGCAGTATCGAAGCGAGCGTAATCAGGTCGGCGCCGACATGGCCGAAGCAAACCGCGCCGTGATTGGCGCCCCAGTTGTTCATCACCGAGTAGACGTCGCGGAAAGCGTTTTTATCCGACAGGCGCGGTGCAAACCAGGTCGTAGGCCAGCCCTTGTCCGTACGTTCGTCTATTATCCGGTGTATTTCGGGGTCGATATCGACCGTCCATCCTTCGGCAAGTTGCAGCACGGGGCCAAGTCCCTTTACCAGATTGAGGCGTACCATCGTGCAGGGCATGCCGCCTTTGGAGAGGAATTTCGACGAGAATCCGCCTCCGCGGAAATATTCGCGGTTGGCCGGCATCCACGTCGTGGCGTCGAGACAGGCTTGCGCTTCCCCGTCCGTGATTTCCCAAAAGGGTTTCATCACCGGTCGGCCGTCGGCGTCTGCCTGCTGTCCGGAGCCGTCGAGCGAGGCGGCGCCGGAATTGATGAGGTGTATGATGCCGTTTGCGGCCTGTCCGGTCAGTTCTTTTCCCGTCACGCGCTTGACGGCTTCGGGACTCCAGTACGTCCGCACGTCGGCGAAGATCTGCGCCGTGCCGGTAAGCAGATGTCCGAAGAGCATGGCCGTGCCGTTGAGCGCGTCGTTTTCGGTTGCCAGCACGAAGGCTTCGCGCGTGCCGTTCCAGTCGTACGACGAGTTGAGGATGGCTTCCGTAAAGTCGCCGTTCGGAAAGTGGTCTGTCCATTGGCGCTGTCCCTGGAATCCGGCAGCCACGGCGTTGTGTCCCAGCGATTCTTCGCCGAAGCCCAACTCTCTGAGTTTCGGATTGCCGATCATCAGGTCGCGCACGATCAGCGTCATCCTGACGATAAATTCCCAGTCCTTCGCCCGCTCTTCTGTCGTCCTGACCAGGTCCTTCCGGTTGATAGTGTCTTCGCCTTCACGGCAGTTTTTCTTTGCCCATGCAAGCGCTTTTTCAAACTCTTCACGGTCGTAGATGCCTTCGTTCATCCGGCGGATAATTTCTACTTCGTCGATGCCTTCGCAGCGCATTCCGAGATAGTCTTCGAAGAAATCCGTGTTCACAATCGAGCCGGCGATACCCATGCAGACGGCGCCGATCGAGAGGTATGACTTGCCGCGCATGATGGCTGCCGCCATAGCCGCCCGCGAGAAGCGCAGCAGTTTTTCCTGCACGTCGCAGGGGATGTCCTGCGTGCCGGCGTCCTGCACGTCGTGTCCGTAGATGCCGAATGCCGGCAACCCCTTCTGGGCATGGGCTGCAAGGACTGCCGCCAGATAGACAGCGCCCGGACGCTCCGTGCCGTTGAATCCCCATACGGCCTTGATGGTGTGCGAATCCATGTCCATCGTTTCGCTGCCGTAGCACCAGCACGGCGTCACCGTAATTGTTACCGCTACGCCTTCTTTCCTGAACTTTTCCGCACATGCCGCGCTTTCCGCCACGCGCCCGATGGTAGTATCGGCAATCACGCACTCTACGGGCGTGCCGTCGGGATACTTCAGCGTCGAGCCAAGCAGCGATACTACACTTTTTGCCATATTCATGGTTTGTTCTTCGAGCGACTCGCGTACGCCGCCCATTCTTCCGTCTATTGTCGGGCGTATGCCGATTTTTGGCCATGCTCCCTGAAATCTGTTTGTTTTCATCCTGTGATAATTTAATAAATCAGTTTTGTGTTGTTTATTTTGATATTTATTCTTTCGGGCGACTAAGATAATGCTTTATTTTGAAACATTTCATTTTCCGACACAATTTAACAGTCGGGAAGCCGATGATCGCAGTTCATGACATCCAAAGATCAGGCGCGCGACCGTTTAGCGATGCGAAATAAACAAGCTGTAAATACACCCCGATATCGTCCTGAAGGGACTTGGGAGAGGTGTATCGCATTCCTGTCCGTAAGCTTAAAGCATACACGGTTATACTTCGCACGGGATGGTTTTGTGTATTGATGCACATGTCGCAAGTGTGGCGGAGACCTCTTTAGAACTTGCGACTTGTGTCGCAAGCGTGCCGGAGGCCTCTTTGGGACTTGCGACTTGTGTCGCAAGCGTGTCGGAGACCTCTTTGGGACTTGCGACTTGTGTCGCAAGCGTGCCGAAGGCCTCTTTGGGACTTGCGACTTGTGTCGCAAGCGTGCCGGAGGCCTCTTTGGGACTTGCGACTTGTGTCGCAAGCGTGCCGGAGGCCTCTTTGGGACTTGCGACTTGTG
>JAIRLL010000034.1 GCA_031259505.1 Tannerella sp. | reverse complement strand
ATCTGGCTGCCGGTTTCTTTGAATTTGGCAATTCCGCACTGCTCATCCGCTTCATTTATTTTATCCGCAAACCGGCCGATATTTTAGAAACAAGGTCGAAAGTTAACTTCGAAATCCTCAACGCATTTACGCAGGCAGGATTGAATTTTGCATTCCCGTCACAAACAATCTATCTCGAAAATAACACCGTAGTGTGACTTTAAAATACCATAAAAATGGTATTTGACGAACAGCAGAAAGTCCATACCTTTGTCCATGAAATATAAATAAAAAATATCCCTTTCTTCCGACGGCAAATTGGCATCAAGGGATACTTTACTAAAACAGTTTTTTAGCATGACAAAGGTATTACAAATGGCTGGAACTGCCAAAAAAGTTCCGTTATTTTTTGTCCTTTATGTGACAATCAATATTTTTTCGACCACAGTATCGGCGCAAACCATCCGTGGAAAAGTCATAGATAGTCAGACCGGCGAATCCATCATCGGTGCATCCGTTGTAGTCAAAGGGAATGTCGCCCAAACGGGCACAGCAACCGATATCGATGGCGAATTTGTTTTAAACGTCCGCGCTATACCGGCCATAATTGAAGTCAGTTACCTCGGTTACAAGTCGCAGGAAATAGACATCTATGAAGTTACCGAGCAGATAATCATTCATCTTGTAGAAGATCTCAACCGATTGAACGAGATAGTAGTAGTAGGCTACGGCACGCAGAAACGCAGCGATCTGACAGGATCGGTTTCTTCCGTAAGAACTTCCGAATTGCAGCAAACGCCCATCGTTTCGATTGACCAAGGGTTGGGCGGCAGGGCTTCCGGAGTTCAAGTTGTTCAAACGTCAGGAATGCCTGGAGCAGTGGCGTCTATCCGTATTCGCGGAACTACATCCCTGCAAGGCGGTAACGAGCCGTTATATGTTATTGACGGATTTCCGGTATATAGTGGCAGCGGGTTCGGCAACACGGGTTCCAAGACACAGTTAAGCGGTCTTGCCACGGTGAATCCTTCGGACATAGAATCCATTGATATATTAAAAGATGCGTCAGCCACGGCGATATACGGCGCTCGAGCAGCCAATGGCGTTGTGTTGATTACAACAAAAAGCGGGAAGAGAGGCCGTGACAATATATCTTTCGAAACAAGCTTCGGCGTTTCCGAAGTCAGCAAGCGGATTGATGTGATGGATGCGCAGGAATTTGTCCAACTTGCAAATGAGGCTTATACCAACGACGATCTGGCGCCCCTCTATGACGATGCTGCAATGGAAAGTATCCGCAAACTGGGAAAGGGCACCGACTGGCAGGACGAAATATTCAGGAAAGGGATTACACAAAACTATCAACTGACTTTTTCCGGCGGAGACGAAAAAACGCAGTATGCCATTTCGGGAAACTATTTCAATCAGGAAGGCGTCATCATCGGTTCGCATTTCGACCGTTATACCGTGCGGCTGAATATTGACCGGCGCGTGTTCACAAACCTGACAGTGGGCGCCCATCTGACGGCAAGTCAAACACAGAACAGCGGTACGGACGGCGTAACGACCGCAGCCACCAAGATGACGCCTATCCTGCCCGTATATTCCGACCCGGAAACGGGCGCCTATACGCAGGTAACGCCGGGACTTTTGATTCCCAATCCGGTAGCGACAGCCAAAGAACAGAAATACGACAACGCTGCTTCCCGCCTGCTCGGCGACGTCTATGCCCAGTGGGAAATCATAAGGGGACTGAAGCTAAAAGTCTTCGGAGGCGCCGACGTTTTCTACAACAAGTCCAACCAATACACGCCTTCTACCATATATCAGTCCAACGGTCAGGCTAAAGCCACCGTCAGCGTTGGCAAAACCATCAACTGGCTAAACGAAACTACGCTGACATGGGACAAATCCTTCAATGACCATCAACTGACGGCGCTGGGCGGATTCACTATCCAACAAAACAGCGACGAGTACGTATTGGGGTCGTCCTCCAATTTTGTGAACGATGTGATGGAATACAACAACTTGGGTGCAGGTTCCGTCTACAACAAGCCCGAATCGTACGCCACGCAGTGGAGGCTGCTATCGTATCTGGGGCGTGTGAACTATTCATGGAAAACCCGTTATTTCTTTTCCGCAACGGCCCGTATCGACGGCTCTTCCCGCTTCGGGACGAACAACAAGTACGGCTTTTTCCCATCGGCTTCCGGCGCATGGAAAATCTCCGACGAAGCGTTCTTTGAGCCAGTACGAAACGTTATTCCCGTATTGAAACTAAGAAGCGGTTACGGCTTTACGGGAAACACGGAAATCGGCGTGTATGAATCCATTGCTACGCTGGGTACGAACAGTTGGATTATCGGCAACCAACTGGTATCCGGTTTTTTCCCGGATAAAATATCGAATCCCGACCTGAAGTGGGAAAAGACAGGACAGTTTGACGTCGGTATTGATGCCGGTTTCTTCGGCAACCGCCTGCGCCTGACCACAGACTATTATAACAAGAAAACGACTGATCTCCTGTACAGTGTGGCAATCACCGGCGTTTCAGGCTATCAGACGATGCTCAAGAACATTGGCAGCCTTGAGAACAGGGGCTGGGAGTTTGCCGTGGAAAGCGACAATCTGACCGGCAGGTTCGGATGGGTCACGGCATTCAACATTGCGTTCAACAAGAATAAAGTGTTAGAGCTTGGCGGCGAACCTTACAAGAGTTTGGAAAATGCGGAAAACATCAGCAAGTCGGAAGATTTCCGTCGCCTGATTGTCGGAGAGCCAGTGGGCGTTTTCTGGGGATACCGCTTCGACGGCATTTTTCAGAACGAACAGGAAACGGCCTTGCAAACTGCCTCCACATCGCCCATTGGCATAGGGTTGAGACGATACAAAGACCTCAATAACGACGGAAAGGTAGATGCAGCTAATGATCGCGAAATACTTGGAGACCCCAATCCCGACTTCTTCGGCGGGCTTACCAATACGTTCACGTATAAGGGTGTCGAGTTGAACGTGTTCTTCCAATATTCCTACGGAAACGAGATTTATAATTATGACGCGATGGAACTGGAGATTCCTACCGGCGGTCAGAATGTGTATCGTGAATTGCTGAACCGCTGGACGCCCGAAAATCCGAGTACGGTTTATCCGAAGGCTTCCACGAACCGGGCGGTATTGGTAAGCGACCGCTATGTACAGGACGGGTCGTTCCTGAAACTGAAATCACTTTCGCTGTCGTACAGTTTCCCCTCCGTCCGCTACCATCACATACAGGGCCTTCGTCTGTACGTTACAGGGCAAAACCTGATTACGTGGACGAATTACGGGGGATATGACCCTGAAGTGAGCTATCGGGGTGCATCCACGCTGCTGTCCGGCGAAGATTATGGCGCCTATCCGCAATCGCGTACCTTTTTGGTTGGCTTAAAAATTGACATCAAGTAAAAACCGATTAAATTTATTATTGATATGAACAAAATAATTTCTTTTATATTCGCTTTATCCATTGTATGGACGTTTTCAGGTTGCTCGTCATTTCTGGAAGAAAGCCCGACCGACCGTTTGGTCGTGAATAACTTTTACAGTAGCCGCTCCGATGCCGAAGCAGCCGTCAGCGCCACGTATCAGCAATTGAACGGTATCTATAACCGATTGATGTATAACGTTGCCGAACTTCCGACCGACGTAATGAAAAACGGGCTGGGCATGCCGAATACCTATTTACAGGATTTGGAATTTCTACGCTTCAACTCTGCCAACACATTTGTCAGGGACATGTGGAACAACAATTATGCGGGTATCATGAAAGCCAATGCTGCCATTAACCATATCCCGGATGTAAATATGAACGTTGTCCTGCGCGATCGTCTGGTCGCCGAAGCCAAATTCCTGCGCGCTCTGTATTATTTCAATCTGGTACGCTTCTTCGGCGATGTTCCGTTAGTAACAAAACTGGAAAGTATCAACGATGCTGCGGGGCCGCGCGTGGACAGAAACCGCATTTATACGGAAGTGATTATAC
>JAIRLL010000342.1 GCA_031259505.1 Tannerella sp. | reverse complement strand
CTCGCAGTCGCAATGACGTAGATGCCATTGTTGCAGGCAACGGTATCCGGCGTCATTGCGAGGTACGAAGCAATCCAGCGGGCTGATAATAAGCAAATAACGAAACATGTCATTGGTAGACACGAAGCAATCCGGCGAGCTGACAATAAGCAAATCACAATTCTAATATCCATCCACATGCACATCTTTCACGGCGCGTCCGCTGGGTTCGTTCATGTTTTGGAACGCTTCGTCCCAGGCAAGGGCTTCGGCTGTCGAACAGGCCACGCTGGGGACGGACGGCGCCGAACGAATGGCGCTTTCGCTCGGGAAATATTCCTCGAAGACGGTGCGGTAATGGTATTCTTCCCTGTTCAGCGGGGTGTTGACGGGAAAACGTTCGGCGGCCTGCGCCATCTGTTCGTCGCTGACCTGCTCTGCGGCCACCTGTCGCAGCGTGTCGATCCAGTTGTAGCCGACGCCGTCGGAGAATTGCTCTTTCTGCCTCCACACCACGCTTTCGGGCAGTAAATCCTCGAACGCTTCGCGAAGGATCTTCTTTTCTATCACCTTGCCGGGCGCCATTTTCGACTCGGGATTGAGCCGCATGGCCACGTCCAGAAATTCCTTGTCCAGAAACGGTACGCGGCCTTCCACGCCCCATGCCGCCAGGCTCTTGTTGGCTCTCAGGCAGTCGTAGAGGTACAGCTTGCCGATTTTGCGGAGCGTCTCGTTGTGAAACGATTCCGCATCCGGCGCCTTGTGGAAATACAGGTATCCTCCGAACACTTCGTCGGCGCCTTCGCCGCTGAGCACCATCTTGATGCCCATGCTCTTGATGACGCGCGCCAGCATATACATCGGCGTCGAGGCGCGGACGGTCGTCACGTCGTACGTCTCAATATGGTAAATCACGTCGCGGATGGCGTCGAGGCCTTCCTGTATCGTGTAGTGTATTTCGTGATGGATGGTGCCGATATGGTCGGCCACCTTTTTGGCGGCAATCAGGTCGGGCGAGCCGTCCAGTCCGATGGCAAACGAGTGTAACTGCGGCCACCAGGCATCCGTTTTCTGTCCGCATTCGATTCGTTTGGATGCAAATCTTTTGGCTATCGCCGAGATGACGGACGAGTCAAGCCCGCCCGAGAGCAGGACGCCGTAGGGCACGTCGCTCATCAACTGGCGGTAAACGGCGTTTTCCAGCGCTTCACGCAGAACGGCCTTGTCGCTCGCGTTGTTGCGCACATTCGCGTAATCCATCCAGTCGCGCGTATACCACCGGACGGGTGCAGCGTCTCTGCTGTACCAGCAATATCCGGGCATGAACTGATCGTATTGAGCGGCAAATCCTTCCAGACCTTTCAGTTCGGACGAGACCAGCACATGGCCTCCGTCGTCCGTCCCGACATAAAGAGGAATGACGCCTATCGGATCGCGGGCTATCAGGAACGTGTCGTTCGTTTCGTCGTAGAGCGCAAAAGCGAAAATGCCGTTCAGGTCTTCCAGAAAGTCGATACCTTTTTCCTGATAGAGGGCAAGAATCACTTCACAGTCAGAGCCTGTGCGGAAGTCGTACCTGTCTTTCAGTCTTTCGCGTATTTCCAGATGATTGTAAATCTCGCCGTTGACACAGAGAATCACTTTGCCGTCGGGGCTGAACAGCGGCTGTTTGCCCGAAGCCGGGTCGACAATCGAGAGGCGTTCGTGCACCAGAATGGCTCTGTCGCCCGTATAAATGCCGCTCCAGTCCGGGCCGCGATGACGAATACGCTTGCTCATCCGCAACGCCTGCGTCCGGAGGTCGTCCAGCGATTCTTCCCTGCGAATATTGAATATTGCTGTTATTCCGCACATAATAAATAATTGATCTTGTTGTTTATTTTGATATAGCCTGTTAGTATTCCGTTTCTCCCAACAGATATTTCACGATTGCTCCGGCCGTTCTGACTCCCGACGCCATGGCGCGAACGACGAGGCTCGCTCCCGATGCCGCATCGCCGCAGGCAAAAATGTGCGGGATGGAAGTCCGTCCGTCGGCATCGGTTGCGATGGTCTTGCGTTCGGTCGCCGGCAGCGCCAGCTCTTTCAGCAGACCGTCCTGCACGGGATTCACAAAGCCCATGGACAGGAATGCGAGGTCGGCCTCCAGTATTTCCTTTTTCCCTGTCGGTCGCATTGCCGGACGGCCGCTGTCTTTTGCCGGTATCCATTCCACTTCTTCCACCTCTACACCTTTCAACACGCCTTTTTCGCCGATAAACCTGTTCGTTGTCAGGCTCCAGCGGCGGATACATCCTTCTTCGTGGCTGCTGCTCGTTTTCAATATCTGCGGATACATCGGCCAGGGCGTTTGAGGATTGAAACCGGCAGGCGGCTTCGGCAGAATCTCTATCTGCGTGACGCTTGCCGCGCCGTGGCGGTTCGACGTACCGACGCAGTCGCTGCCCGTATCTCCGCCGCCGACAACCAGCACGCGCTTGTCTTTCGCGAGAATAATATCTTTCTTCGGCACGTTCATTTGCTGTAGAATGCGGATTTGCTGCGACAGCAGATCCATGGCGAAGTGGATGCCTTTCAGATTGCGCCCTTCGACCGGCAAATCGCGCGGCGTTTCGCATCCGATGGCAATACACACCGCATCAAAAGCGTCGACCACTTCCCGGGCGGAAATGTTTTTACCCACTTTTGTTTTTGTCCTGAACCTGACGCCTTCGGATTCCATCAGGCTGATGCGACGGTCTACGATCGTCTTGCCGAGCTTGAAATTCGGAATGCCGTAACGAAGCAACCCGCCCGGGCGTTCGTCCTTCTCAAAAACAGTTACCTCAAATCCTTTCCGGTTCAACCGGTTCGCTACGGTCAAACCCGCGGGGCCACTCCCGACAACCGCTACTTTTTTACCGTTGCGCACGGGCT
>JAIRLL010000333.1 GCA_031259505.1 Tannerella sp. | reverse complement strand
CTTCGTCAAAAACGGCTATCTGATAGAAAACGGCAAACTGACGCAACCCGTCAAGGACATCAACATCATCGGCAACGGCCCCAGGGCGCTGGCCGACATCACAATGGTAGGCAACAATTATAAAATGGACAACGGCACGTGGACTTGCGGCAAAGACGGACAGTCATGTCCGGTCACATGCGGCATGCCCTCTGCATTAGTCAGTAAACTTACAGTAGGAGGAGAAAGTTGACATGATTTCGGAAACACATAAAAAAACAGCACAGTGGGCGATGGATTTTGCCCTGAAAAACGGATGCCGGGGCGTCCGCATCAGCCTGTATCACGGCTCGAACACATCGTTTGAAATACGCAACATGAAAATCGATCGCCTGCAACAGGCATCGGAAAACGCGTTTTCTATCCATCTCTTTGTAGACGGACGCTACGGCGCATTCTCGACTAACCGGATAGACCGGAAGGAACTGGAAAAATTCATCCTCAACGGCATCGATTCGACCCGCTACCTTGCCGAAGACAGGGCGCGCACGCTCCCCGACGCTTCGCGATACTACACGGGAGGCGGCAACGACCTGCAACTCTACGACAGGAAGTTCGAAACCGTCCCTCCCGACGACAAGGTAGCGCTTGCCATGCAGACATGCAGCGAAATCGCAGGAAAAGACCCGCGCATCGTAGCCGCCGAATCGTCGTACGGCGACGGCGACAGTTTCCGCTACATGATTGCGAGCAACGGCTTCGAAGGCGAATCGTCCAGTTCGTATTTCTCGCTTTCAGGCAGCGCCAGCATCAAGGGCGACGGCGACGCCCGCCCGTCGGACTACTGGTACGACCAGTCGCTCTTCTTCGACACGCTTCGCAAGGAAGGCATCGGAACAAAAGCGCTCGAACGCGCCCTGCGCAAGCTGGGACAGAAAAAGACTGCTTCAGCGCAACTGCCGATGCTGGTAGATTTCATGAACTCGAGACGACTGCTCTCGCCCGTCGTCCAGGCGCTGTTCGGATCGGCCATCCAGCAGAAAAACTCTTTCCTGCTGAACATGCTGAACGAAAAAGCGCTGGGCGACAAAATGACCCTGCTCGACAACCCGCACCTGCCCAAAGCCACAGGCGCACGGTATTTCGACGGCGAAGGCGTGGCCACCCGACAAATGCCGGTATTCGAAGCCGGAGCGCTGAAAACGTATTACATCGACACCTACTACGCAAACAAAATGGAAACGGAACGGACAGTCGATTCGCCCTCCGTCCTGATCATGCCGCCGGGCGACAAAAACCTCGACGAACTGATCGCCTCGCTCGACAGGGGCATACTGGTGACGGGCTTCAACGGCGGTAACTGCAGCAGCACGACCGGCGACTTCTCGTACGGCATCGAAGGCTTCCTGATAGAAAAAGGCAAACTCGTCCAGCCGGTCAACGAGATGAACATCACAGGCAATATGCTGACCCTGTGGCAAAATCTCGTGGAAGCGGGCAACGATCCTCTCACCAGTTCCAACTGGCGGATTCCGTCGCTGCTGTTCGACGCGGTAGATTTCAGCGGGATATAAAACGGGACACGCGCCAGCCATCCAAAGAAATCAAGGCAATGGCAGCGCAGTCAGGCGGTAGCGAAGTGCAGCGCGCAGTCGAGACATTCCTCAGTCGAGCTTCAGCACGGCAAGGAATGCTTTCTGCGGCACTTCGACCGTCCCGATCTGTTTCCTGACTTCGTCGCTTTTTTTTTCAATCAGGAAATATAGAGGCGATAATAATTTCCCTTTTCCGGTTATAAAAGCCTTCGCCTTGAACATATTCCAGAATTGCAGCATGACAAAAATTGTGAAAAACAAAGACAACACACTCGTAGCTGTGTGGGTTGACACATTCATACATGAAATGTATGAAACGGCTGATACCGTTTGTTTTTTTGAGGACTAGAACAGAAAACAGGGAAAAGAGATGAACAACAGTATTTGTCGAATAAGTAAACAAAAAAGTGTATCTTTGCATTCTATTTATTAAATGGTTATGGCATGACAAATAGAGAATTTTCGGATAAATTTAAACAGATAAAAGAATTAGGCTATATCCCTGCAAAACGGAAAGGTCCTGCGGGAAATAGAAGTTTTAAATCAATAATAAACAGAATATGCGTAACATAATAACATTTTTATTTTGCTGTTCTCTCTGTATGCCACTTTATTCGCAGATTGCCGACAGAGAAACTTACCTTAACAGTATAAAATCGGAATTAGCAAAACAGTGGCCTGAAAACAAGACTGTCAATTTAGTATTTCACGGTCACAGCGTGCCTTCGGGATATTTCAAGACGCCGGATGTCAGGACGTTGCAATCTTATCCTCATCAGGTATTGGAGACTGTAAAAGAGGAATATCCCTACGCCGTTATCAATGTGACAGTCACGGCTATTGGTGGAGAAAATGCCGAACAGGGCGCCGCACGTTTTCGCAGAGAAGTTCTCACACATCGTCCTGATGTGCTGTTCATCGACTATGCTCTGAACGACCGCGAAACAGGTCTCGTACGCGCACGGATAGCATGGGAAAAGATGATCGAAGAAGCATTAAACGACAGCATCAAAATCATCCTGCTGACGCCGACGCCAGATACTGCGGTCAATATCCTCGATGAAAATTCATCGCTCGCTCAACATTCCCGGCAAATATACGAATTGGCAGAAAAATATCACATCGGACTTGTGGACAGTTACGCAGCCTTTCGGAAAAAGAAGATAAACGGCGAAGATATTGCTGAATACATGAGCCAAATCAACCATCCTAATGAAAAAGGACACAGCATAGTCCGTGATTTGATTATCCGATGGCTGATAAATGACAATGGTGATATTTGAAATATAACAGTTTTCGGACAAATACTAAACACGCAAAGGAGTGAAGGTAATCACTCCTTGTGTGCTTTGCGTAAAAACTTTGCGCACTTTGCGTTAAAAA
>JAIRLL010000314.1 GCA_031259505.1 Tannerella sp. | reverse complement strand
CCGGCGTCATACTGTTTTCCTGCGCTTGAATGGCAGCAGGAAACATTGCGAGCATGACGGTAATACTGCGCCATACTACTCTTTTTCTGATCGAAATAAAAATCTGTTTCATTATTACTGTTTTTAAAGGTTTGAATCAATATTGCATTCAGCAGGGGTGCGTCATCAATAAAATATACAATCTCCTCTTTCTTTACCCCCATAACGCACCCCATACTGAATCAGGTTTCAAATATCGGCTTTTTTCATGACGTATTATACTGCGCGCGGCGTAATTTTGCGATATTATTCTACCGGATTGCTCCACGCTTCGGGTTTGCAATTGACATGACAGTAGCGCCTCACGAACAGAGCCGACGAAGCAGTATCTTGTCCGAACGGGTATTTTCTTCGCAAGCGCTTGGGTATTCGGAAACTTTCAATTAACTTTGCTGCAAGTTTAAACAAAGGCAAACGAAACATGACACGCTATCTTGACCCGAACAATGCCTCAAAGGCCTACGTCCGTCAGTTGGACAGGAGCAGGAGCTACAGTCTGCTGCAGCCAGTCTACGGTCCGGGCATTCTTGAGATCCTGAAACGAAACAACTGCATGAATTAGTACGACCGGCATGGGAAAGAAAAAGTTTTATGTAGTATGGAGCGGTGTGAATCCGGGGATTTATGATAACTGGACGGATTGCAAGTTGCAGGTTTCGGGTTATGCTGATGCAAAATACAAGTCATTCGATTCGTTCGAGGTTGCCCGCGAGGCTTTTGAGGCAGGCTACGTTCAAAGTGCGTGTCGCCCGTCGGCGTGTGCGTCCGTTCATAAAAAGATGTCGCCCGGTCATCCGTATATCCGCGAGAGTCTTGCTGTCGATGCGGCCTGTAGCGGGAATCCCGGCAACATGGAGTATCGCGGTGTGTATGTAGCGACAGGAGAAGAATGGTTTCACGTCGGCCCCATGAAGGAAGGCACGAACAACGTAGGCGAATTTCTCGCGCTGGTGCACGGTTTGGCTTTAATGAAAAGAGACAACATACGACTGCCGCTCTACTCCGACAGCCTGAATGCCATCAAATGGGTGCAAATAAAACAGTGCAGGACAAAACTCACCCCGACACCGGACAATGCGCCAATATTCGACCTGATCGCCCGCGCCGAAAAATGGCTGAGGGAAAACGACTGCCAGACACCCATACTAAAATGGGAAACCGAAGCGTGGGGCGAGATTCCGGCGGACTTCGGAAGGAAATAGGGGATCGCGGAAAACGAGGCGCTTCCAAAAACACACACAGTACGAGCGCCGTACTTTCCGTAGTTCAGGATTCAATTAATCAGGGGCTGTCTCAAAAGCCCGAAATTTACAACTTTACCCCCTCTACAATATATTGTAAAGGGGGTAAACTGTTTAAAATCGCCTTTTTGAGACAGCCCCATGTTTTCCGGACAATCCCTTAATCACAGAGTGCACAGCGCACACAGAGAAGCATCTCAGGATTCCGAAACCACCTCGAACGGGATTTCGACCGATACTTCTTTGTGAATCTTGACAAGCGCCTTGTAGCTGCCTACTTCTTTTACCGGTTCCTTGATAAGAATTGTTTTACGTTCAATCTCAAAACCCTTTTTGGCTAATTCTTCCGCAATCTGGATGTTGGTGACAGAACCGAAAATCGAACCGGTAGAACTTGTCTTTGCTCCGACTGTCAATGACAGACCTTCCAGTTTGGCGGCCAAAGCCAGTGCATCATTCTTGATTTTCTCCAGCTTGTGCATGCGCTGCCTCTTGTTTTCGTTCAGCACACTGATGGCCGATTTGGAGGCAATAACTGCTTTTCCCTGCGGAATCAGATAGTTACGTCCATAACCATCCTTGACCGTTACAATATCGTCCGTGTAGCCCAGATTCGCTATATCTTCTTTTAAAATAACTTGCATAATGTCCGTTCTCCTCTCTTTAATTATTTCATCAAATCGGTTACGTAGGGAAGCAATGCCAGATGGCGCGCCCTTTTTACGGCCTGTGCTATACGGCGTTGAAACTTCAACGATGTGCCCGTGAGACGACGCGGAAGAATCTTGCCCTGTTCGTTCAGGAACTTTTTCAGAAATTCCGGATCTTTGTAGTCGATGTACTTGATGCCGTTTTTCTTGAACCGGCAGTACTTCTTTTTCCTGTTATCTACCGACATCGGGGTCAAGTACCTGATTTCCGACTGGTTTCTTGTGTTAAATGCCATTGTTTAGTCCTCCTTTCCTGTTTCTTTGGATGTTTTTAATTTTCTCCGTTTCTCGGCATATTCCAATGCATATTTGTCCTGTCTGAAGGTCAGGAAACGAATAATGCGTTCATCACGACGAAACTGGGTCTCCAACACTGCTATCGTTCCGGGATTAGCCTTGAACTCAAGCAACTGGTACGAACCGGTCGTCTTCTTCTCAATAGGGTAGGCCAACTTGCGCAGACCCCAGTTTTCTTCATTCACAATCTCGGCATTCTCTGCTACGAGCACTTTCTTAAATTTTTCTACCGCTTCCTTTACCTGTGCATCAGATAAAACGGGAGTTAAAATTAAAACGGTTTCATAATTGTTCATAAAATGTAATATCGTTTTAAAATTTGCGGGACAAAGGTAGTTATTTTCTTTTTAACCGCAATAGTTTTTCCGTTTTTTCGTTATTTTTTCAGCAGATAAAGTTTGTTGAAAAAACGGACAATACGGATTATTGTCTGATTATTTGGTATTTTACATAAAGAATAGGAACAATATGAGACTCCTCAAACGATCTTTTATTATACAGTGCCTGTGCGTAGCGCCTTTTTTCGGAGGGTACGCGCAGTCTTCCACGCATACATTATATAATATATCCACATTCGCATCCCTGTCGACCGACAGGCAGACGCCATTCTGGATGACGAGTAACCGTCAGGGCATTGTCCCCTTGAAAGCGAACAACGGTTACATGCAGGCGCAGGTTTACCATTATCAACCGCTCGGCGGCAAGTTTGGTCTTCGTGCAGGAATTGATATGGTCGCCGTCACGCCGCGCGATAAAAATATTCTTATTCAACAGCTCTTTATGGAGATTGCATACGACTGGCTGCACCTCAGCATCGGAAGCCGGGGAAGCGGAGACGCGGATTACGGAACGGATCGCTACAACACTTCCCTGCTGGACGCCTCGCTGAGCAGCGGCGACATGGCGCTCTCGTCCAACGCCCGTCCGATACCGGAAATAAATCTTTATACGCCTGATTTTATAAACGTTCCGTGGACAAATGCATGGTTGCAGGTCAAGGGGAATTTTGCCGCAGGCCGCTCTTTTGACACGGACTGCCTGGAGTCGTTCATCCGTAAAAAACAACATTACGTCCAGAACGTATTGTGGCATCATAAATCGCTTTATCTCAGAATGAAAGAAATGCAAGGCGACTTCCCTTTTTCGATGACGGTCGGCCTTCGTCACGTGGCGCAGTGGGGAGGCGTTTCGACAAATCCCGTCGCAGGGACGCAACCTCATTCGCTGAAAGATTTCCTGCGGGTGATGATAGGGAAATCGGGAGGAGACGATGCCTCCCTCTCCGATCAAATCAACGTGTTGGGCAATCACTACGGAACGTATGACTTTCAACTGGGATATGAACTTCCAAACGCCTCGCTGTACGCATATTACCAGCATTTTTTCGATGATGCTTCGGGTATGGAATTTTACAATGCACTCGACGGACTGATGGGTATACGTCTGGACCTTCACAATGGCGACAAACGACGCTGGCTGGACAAGATTCTTGTCGAACGCCTCAATACGCTGAATCAGAGCGGCCCGTTTCATTTCATCTCTTTCGACCACGACAAATACCCCGGTTACGGTGGCGGCGGCGACAATTACTACAACAACGGCGAATACGTCACAGGAGCATCTTATTTCAACCGCAGTACAGGCTCTCCGCTGCTTCTCTCTCCCGAATACAATACCGCCGGACGGCTGGGTTTCCGCCACAATCGCGTCACAGCATGGCATTTGGGTGCAGAAGGCTATTTTGCTGACAATTTTTCGTATCGCCTGCTGTGTTCGAAGATGGAAAGTTTTGGCACATCGTATGAGCCTGTGCTCAAGAAAATGCGTGCCCTGTCCGCCGCTACTACCGTCACCTGTCACTGCCGCAATGCGTGGTCGTTTTCCGTTACGATTGCGGCCGACAGGGGCGACTTGTCCGGCAACCGTGCCGGCATCGGCTTCTCGGTGACGAAAAAAGGAAAATTGCGATAAAAATTCAATCTCCCGGCCATTCGATTATTCAGGCCTTCCAAGCAAAACCGTCTGTAAACAAAACTATTGCGTGAATATCCCGATTTTTATCCGCCATTCAAAACGATTGGCTCGCAGATTATGACTATCTTTGTCATTATATTTTCCGTCGACATAAAAATATTACAGATGTCGGCTAATAAAACAAACAAGATTTTTCGAATATGGAATGTGCCACATTATTGGAAACTGTAAGAAAAAAAGCGCAAATCTGGCTGGGCAGAGAATATGACGCCGGGACACATGTGCGTGTACAGGAATTATTAGACCGCGAAGACCCGACCGAACTGATAGAATCGTTCTACAAGGATCTGGAGTTTGGCACGGGCGGACTGCGGGGTATTATGGGCGTGGGAAGCAATCGAATGAACATATACACTGTAGGAGCAGCCACACAGGGATTGTCGAACTATCTGCTGAGCGAATTTGCCGGAGAGGAACAGATA
>JAIRLL010000244.1 GCA_031259505.1 Tannerella sp. | reverse complement strand
GAGAGAGAGAGAGAGAGAGAGAGAGAGACTGTCTGGCGTTTCGCGCGCGTATAATAACATATACCAGCAAATTAAAAAAATATTCTCAAGTAATTTTTTCTGTAGTCGCTACAGTTTTGGGAAAAGAAAACAAAGATTTCGGGAGCGAAGGATTACGTCCTGACGTTTCCCGGAATCTTTGTGCATTTAAATTATTCTTTTACATTAACCTCATTAACAATTAACCTATGAGAAAAAAAATTCTTTTATTGTGTAGACGGGACACATGGCGAAAGGCGCTGTGCATGTTGTGTGTCCTGAGTTGTTCGCTTGCACTGCATGCGCAGAAACGTGTGAGCGGAACAGTAGTCGACATCACCGGCGAGACGGTCATCGGGGCCAACATCCTGGAGAAGGGCACTGCCAACGGAACCATTACGGACGTCAACGGGTCTTTCAGCCTGAGCGTCCAGGGCAATGATGCCGTATTGCAGATTTCCTTTATCGGGTACATCACCCAGGAAATCGCCGTCGGCAATCTCACTACTTTGCAGGTCACGCTTCAGGAAGACCTTCAGGCGCTGGACGAAGTAATCGTCGTCGGCTACGGTACGATGAAAAAGAGCGATCTGACGGGCGCCGTAGGGCGCGTGACGATGGAAGGAACGAGCAAGCTGCCCAACACGGATCTCGCACAGGCGCTGTCCGGCGCGTCGGCAGGCGTCAGCATCACGCAGAATGCCAATGCCGAAGGCGAAGCGTCCATTTCGATCCGAGGAAAGACGTCGCTCTCGGCCAACGACAATCCGCTTATCGTGCTGGACGGCATCATCTACAACGGCTCGATTGTCAACATCAACGTGAACGACATCGAGTACATCGACATCCTCAAGGACGCCAGTGCGGCCGCCGTTTACGGCTCGCGCTCGGCCAACGGCGTCGTGCTGATCACGACCAAAAAAGGCAAACAGGGCAAACCGCGCATTTCGCTGAACGCCTACTACGGCGTACAGGCGCCTTCGAACATCAGGATGAAGGTGATGAACGCTGAACAGTATGCCCTCCGCCTGACGGACTACTACTATCAGCAGAGTCTGTACACGTGGTACAGGACAAACCCGACGAGCGACGCGGGCAAGCCGGCCTATCCGGACGTCGGCAACCGCGAAGTCGTCTCGCGCTCGCTCCGTACGCAGGAAGAAAAAGACATGTATCTGAAAGGCGGGCACGACATCGACTGGGTCGACGCGGCGCTGGCCGACAATCCCGTCATCCAGAGCTACGACGCAAGTTTTTCGGGACAAAGCGACAGGGTGAACTACTACGCCTCCGTGTCGTACACGGGCGAGGAACGCATTCGCGTGAACGACCTGTTCGACCGTTACACGTTCAACACCAAAATCGACGGCAAACTGACGGACTGGCTCTCGGTAGGGATGAACGTCAACTATTCGTATCGCGACTATTCCGGCATCGCGGCCAATCTGGACGACGCGCGCAAAATCAGCCCGCTGGCTAACGTAACCGACCCGGAGGTACCCGAATCGGTCTACCTGACCGGTGAGACGTACATGCCGCATCCGATGCGCGGACTGCTGGTGAGCGACGTCGACATACGCAACGAACTCTTCTTCGTGGGGAACGTCAAGGTGGAAGTGCCCTTCGTGAAGGGGCTGACGTACGACTTCAACTACTCCAACACATACTACAACCGCAAGCGCAACATCTTCTATCCCGTCACCACGTCCGACGGCGTGGCTACCAACGGAAAAGCCGAAAGAAGGCCGGAAGAAACGCGCAGCTGGATTTACAACAACATCGTCTCGTACCAGAACAGGTTCGGCGAGCACAGCGTGCAGGCCACGCTCCTCTACAGCCGTGAGAAGTATGCGGGCGAATCGTACGTCTTCACCTCCGAGTTTTTCGAGAATCCCATCCTCGAATACAACAAGATGGATATGGGCACGAAGCTCAGCACGAGCGACAACAAGGCATGGCAGGAGACGGGCGTATCGTACATGGGGCGTGTCAACTACCAGTTCCGTAACCGTTACATGGCCGGTGCAACCGTACGCCGCGACGGATTCTCGGGATTCGGCGTGAACTCCAAATTCGTCACTCTGCCTTCGGTATCGCTCGGATGGATCGCTTCCGAAGAATCCTTTATGGAAACGTTGCCGTGGCTCTACCTCAAGCTCCGCCTTTCGTACGGACAGAACGGTAACCAGGGTATCGGCCGCTACAGCAGCCTCGCCCAGATGTCCACGCAGCAATACGTCTACGGATCAAGTTCCGTCGTCGGCGTATATCCCAACACGATGGCCAACTCGTCGCTGGCCTGGGAAAAAACCAATTCCTACAACGTGGGTATCGACTTCGGACTGCTGGATCGCCGCATCAGCGGCTCCGTCGAAATCTATACGGCGCAGACGAACGACGTGCTGGTCAAACGCAAAATACCCTGGTCGTCCGGCTACGAAGAAATATGGACAAACATCGGCGGTATCAAAAACAACGGCGTCGAACTGTCCGTCAATTCGCGCAACGTCGACCTGCACGACTTCAAGTGGGACATGGGCGTCACCTTTACGCTGAACCGCGACAAAATCACGAAACTCTACGGCGGCGACAACGACATCGACGAAGGCAACTCGTGGTTCGTGGGCGAGCCTATCCTTTCCATCTACGACTACAAGATGACCGGCGGCCTCTGGACAGAGCAGGATCTCTATTCCGGCAACATCCTCAGCGGATGGTATCCGGGACAGTACAAATACTGGGACAAGGACGGCAGCGGAAGCATCACGCCCGACGACCGTACCATCGTCGGCAACAAGTCGCCCAACTACGCATTCAGCATAAGCAATACGCTGACGTACAAAAACTGGTCGCTCTACTTCTTCCTCAACTCCATACAGGGAGGCAACGGATACTACATGTGGAACAACTACGACTACGTCAACGTGTCGTCGCGCTCGGACGACGTGTACCGCATCAACCAGCAGGCCACGCGCCAGTACTGGACGCCCACCAACGGGGTGAACAACGCCACGGGCATCTACAACTCGCCCGCCCAGACGAGCGGCATCTACGAAGACCGCAGTTTCGTACGCCTGCAGGACGTTTCCCTCTCCTACAATTTCGGACCCAAAGTTCTCAAAGCGCTGGGTGGAATGGAATATCTGCAAGTCTACATATCGGGAAAGAATCTGTACAACTGGACAAATTTCTCCTTCTGGGATCCCGAATACGTATCGAACGACACCGGCAACCGTCCGCACCTGCCGTCGACGAGAAACATCGTCTGCGGTGTTAAGCTATCATTTTAAAAATATTAAAACCTAACGGATATGAAAACATATTTCAACATGAGAACAGTTATCGTTCAAACCGTAATGATGCTGGCCCTGACGCTGGCATCGTGTAATGACGCCGAATTTCTCGAAGAAAAACCGATGGATTTTCTTGCGCCCGAAAATGCGTACAGCACGCTGGCCGGCGTCAAACAGGGCATCACCGGCCTGCACTGGACGCTGCGCAACGACTGGTTCTTCGGCGAAGAGCAGCAGGACGTGATGAGCATCTACAAAGCGCTCGGCGCCGACATCGCCTTCCACGGCGAAGACCCGAACAGTACGCGCTTCCTGTGCAACTACGTCAACTATCTGAATCCTGCTTCCGAATACGTCCGCGAATACTGGCGGCGCCCGTACCGCATCGTCCAGCGCGCCAACACGCTGGCCGCAGCCATCGAAGCGCTCGACGAAGCGCAGTGGACAAGTTCGACGCAGAAGGAGGAATACCTCGCCGAGACGTACTTCATGCGCGCCTGGTCGTACCGGCTGCTGGTATCGTTCTTTGGCGATGTGCCGGTCGTGACCGACATCATCGACGAGGCCAAGACCGACTTCGTGCGCGACCCCGTCTCCAAAGCCTTCGAACAGATGGAAACAGACCTGAACTATGCCGCCCAGCGCCTGCCCGACCCGGGTAAGGAAGAAGACCCCGGCCGCGTGACCAGGGGAGCCGCCCTGCATCTGCTCACCGAAGTCTACCTGATGCAGAAGAAATACAACGAAGCGGTACAGACAGCCACGCGCGTAATCAACGAATTTGGCTACGACCTGATGACCGAACGCTTCGGCTCGACGGTCGACGTCTTCGGTACGGGCGACGTCTATCTCGACCTCTTCGCCTACGGCAACCAGAACCTCGCCGAAAACCGCGAAGCCATCTGGGTGATCCAGTTCGAGCCGCCTTCGGTGCTCGGAGGTTCCAACGCCCGCGGCGTGCGCGCCTTCGCGCCGGCCTACTTCCGCATGGGCAATACGCCCGACGGCAAACCGGCCTTCCGCGGCGAGTTCGTCAACGGAGCATACACGGGATATTCCGACACGCTCGGACGCGGCGTCTCGTGGATACGCCCGACCAACCTGATGGTCTACGACGTATGGCGCGACAACTGGGACAACGACATACGCAACGCGCCGCACAACATCAAGCGCGACTTTTATTTCGACAGTCCCGAATCGGCGTACCACGGACAGAAGATCGACTTCAGCCTCTATCCGGCCTCGGCCGGACGCGATGCGATACGCGACACCTGCCAGTACATCTATCCCTTCTTTATGAAACATGCCGACCCGACACATATCCTGAGCGATGCGGCTACTTCGGGCGGAGGAGCGCTCTACACCGACCAGTACGCCATGCGCCTGGCCGAGACCTACCTCCTGCGCGCCGAAGCCTACATACAGTTGGGTGACAAAGCTCGGGCGGCCGACGACATCAACAGGATACGTACGCGCGCAAACGCCAAACCCGTATCGCCCGACGCGGTAGACATCGACTTCCTGCTCGACGAACGCGCACGCGAACTCTACGGCGAGACTTGCCGCTTCTACGTCCTCCGGCGCACGGGCAAGCTGCTCGAACGCGTACGCAAGTACAACAACAACCCGCTCAACCCCGGACTCAACATTCAGGACCATCACGTGCTCTGGCCTGTCCCGCAGATGCAGATAGACCTCAACATCAATGCTCCCTTCCCGCAGAATCCGGGATATAATTAAGACGTGATAATAAACAGTTAACAGACGGAAGGGTGCACGCAAAAGCGGGCGCCCTTTCTTTTGCCGCGACGGGGTCGTCGTCACGTAATTCCGTATTCACATAATTCCATAATTTTTGTCCACGAATTACACGAATTTACACGAATTTTCTCATGTCAGTTCGTGTAAATTCGTGTAATTCGTGGACATATATCCGTTAATCTTTATCCGGAAATCATTTTTCTTATGCCGAACTCCGCTTAAATGGCCGAAAATGGCGCCGGCGCACTGAAGCAGGGGAAAAACCGTTTCTCCCATAATTCTGAATATCAATGCACTGTTACTTTTGACTGTAAGGCGGACATGCTGCGAGCGCTCCAGGACACGACTGTACTGAAGCCCGGTACTCCATTGCCGAAGTTCATCTGTCCATTGTTGAAGTTCATCTGTCTATAGGTGAACCTGACCTGTATACAGGTTACCCTAACCTGTATATAGATGAGGTTAGCCTGTTCATTGCCGAGGTTCATTACAGTCGTGTCGCGCACGCAAAACCTGGCAGTCCGTCCAAAAGGCGATGGCCGGACGAAAAGGTTTATATACAGTATCTGAAAAAAAAGAGTAAATTTGCCGCCAAAAAACATGCGATGAAGCGAAAATTATTACTCCCCGTTCCGGCGCACGCCGTCATGAGCCTGTTCACATATTTCGGTCTGCGAACCGCCACACTGCTGATCCTCCTGCTGCCGCTGGCCGGCCATTCGCTGTCGGCACAGGACAAATTCCGCCTCTCGGGCTACCTGCAACCCCAGTTCCAGCACGGCGAAAAAGACGCCACGCTGAAGGTTGGCGCCGAAAACACCCGTCCCGACCGGTCGTTCAACCGCGTGGGCATACGCCGCGGACGCATCAAACTGGCTTACGAAGAAACGCTCGCCTCCGCTGCCGTGCAGGTCGACGCAAGCGAAAAAGGCATCATCCTCAAAGACGCCTACATACGCCTGACGGAACCCTGGCTGAAAGCCAGCGCCCTGCGGGCAGGCGTCTTTGAGCCGCCGTTCGGAAACGAAATCGCCTATTCATCCTCGCGCCGCGAATCGCCCGAAAGCTCGCTCCTCTATCAGACGCTTTTCCCCGAAGAGCGCGACATGGGCGTGATGCTGGAACTGCGAGCCGCCCCTTCGTCGCCCTGGCGCCTGCTGACGCTCGACATGGCGCTGCTGGCCGGAAACGGAGCGAAAATAGAAGTGGACAACCGCAAAGACTTTATCGCTCACCTTCATGCCTCGCACGACATCGGGCATACGTTCCGAATCGCCGGAGGCCTGTCATACTATCGCGGAGGCGTCTATCAGGGAACCGAAACCGTATACCGCATGAAGGGCAAAGCGTTTGAGGCAGACAGCGATCCGCGCAACGAAGGACGCTTTGCCAGACGCGAATACCGGGGAATCGACATTCAACTGAACATGCCCGGACGCACATGGTCGCGCCAGCTAAGAGCCGAATACATCTGCGGATACCAGCCTGGAAGCGCAACCGGCATCCAGAGCCGCACCGCTTCAACCTTGCCCGAATACGACACGTACGTCCGCCCCTTTCGCGGAGGATACGCCATTTTCGTACAGGACATTGCCCGCACGCCCCTCGCCGCCGTCCTGAAATATGAGTGGCTCGACCCCAACATCCGCCTTTCGAACGACGACATCGGACAGCACAGCAGCGCCCATGCCGACATCCGCCGCAACACGCTCGGCATCGGGATGCTCTGGCAGCCCGATAACCGCTTCCGGCTGCAAACATGCTACGAGATAAACCGCAACGAAACCTCCGCAAACCTCGCCGGATACGACCGCGACCGGAAAGACAACGTCTTTACATTGCGACTGCAATACAGATTCTGACCGGAGAAGCCCCGGTTACATAGCGAAGCAAAAAAAAACTTTTTATAGTTAAACCTCCCGTTCGCTTCGGGGAAATTATATATCTTTGTTGTGGAAGTTTCTGTTTTCGCACATAAAGATGCGTCAATAGATTGTGAGAGAAAAAAATGTGCGGCGGTCTGATGCCGGTTAAAATCATGGGCAACACGACGCCGCCCGTCCCGTGCGGGATATGATTTTCATATCCCTGTGAGAGAGATATAATTGATTGAATGTTGACTTAAATGGTTGTATTATTATGTGTGCATTTATTCCCAAAAGTATTACGGAGCGAGAGTTATTGAAGATCCGTTATCCGAAAGGCGACTGCTTCTGCGAATGGCAGGAACAGATGAGCATCACGGAAGATATGGAAATTATCATATCCACGGACGAACACGACCGGGAGCCGGATAGCAGCGACCATCCGAATGATCCGTTTTTCGGTCACTACAACACTTATCTCTGACCTCCGTTTTTTCACCGTATCGACCCGTATTTCCCGGCAGGCGACCATGACTCAAACCGTGTCGACGCTGTCTCGAAAAACGGTCGTGCAGTTCGCCGTCTTCCGCTTCGTGACGGTTCCCGTGCGAAGGGGGCGGCAGGTCGAACTGTGCGCAGACTTTGTGTGCATGGCAAAATGAATTATCTTTGCAAAACGTTTCCCGCCCGAATCAACGGAAAGGAATACGAAAGACGGATGGATAAAAACATGGATATACTGGATACCATCGTGGCAAACAAACGCCGCGAAGTAGCGTCGCAACGGGCAGCCGTCCCGCTCGCGATGCTGTTGGCGATGGCCGGCGGCCGGCTGGAACGCCCTGCCGTGTCGATGCGCGGCGCGCTCGAACGGTCGCCGGCGGGGATCATTGCCGAATTTAAGCGCAGGTCGCCGTCGAAAGGATGGCTGCATCCCGGAGCAAAGGTCGAAGACGTCGTGCCGGCATACGAACGGGGCGGAGCGTCGGCCTGTTCGATTCTGACGGATGGCGATTTCTTCGGCGGGTCGTTCACCGACCTGCAGCGTGCACGCTCGCTGACCGCACTGCCGCTGCTGCGCAAAGACTTCATCATCGACGAATATCAGCTTTTTCAGGCACGGGTGACAGGCGCCGACGCCGTGCTGCTGATTGCCGCCACGCTGGCGCCCAACGAATGTCGGCGGCTGGCGCAGACGGCTCATTCGCTGGAAATGGAAACGCTGCTCGAAATCCACGGCGAAGCGGAACTGTCGCATCTCAATCCGTACGTCGACATGCTGGGCGTGAACAACCGTCATCTGGGCACATTTCGCACTTCGGTCGAAAACTCGTTCCGCCTGGCGGAGCAACTCCAACTGCACGCCGGCAAACAGGCGGACGCTCCGCTGCTCGTGTCCGAAAGCGGACTGTCGGACGTCGAGACCGTGCACCAACTGCGACGCGCCGGATTCCGCGGATTTCTGATTGGCGAAACGTTCATGAAAACGCCGCATCCCGGCGAAACGCTGCACGCTTTCATCCGGAAACTCACTTGCCGCCTATGACTTGCCACTCCCGACTCACGATCAAAGTCTGCGGAATGCGCGAAGCCGGAAATATCCTCGCCGTGCAGCAGCTCGACATTGACTGGATAGGTTTCATCTTCTATCCGCCCTCGCCGCGGCACGTATCCGGCGATGCGGCGGCGGAAGCCATTCGCCGCTGCACGCGGACGAAAGTCGGCGTGTTTGTCGATGCCGGCATCAGTGCGATGGTTGCGACAGCCGAATATTATGGACTGGACTGCGTGCAGTTGCACGGCAATGAATCTCCTGAAACATGCCTCTCCATGCAGACGCGCGGCTACTCCGTCGTCAAAGCCTTTTCCGTCGCCACAGCCGGCGATCTGCAACGGACAAAAGCCTACGAAGCCGCCGCCGACTGTTTCCTTTTCGACACGAAATGCGAAGGCTTCGGCGGTTCGGGACGGCGGTTCGACTGGTCGGCGCTTCACGGCTACGACGGCCGTACGCCCTTTCTGCTGAGCGGCGGCCTCGCTCCCGGATGCGAAGACGAACTGCTGCAACTGCGACAT
>JAIRLL010000235.1 GCA_031259505.1 Tannerella sp. | reverse complement strand
GGCAACTTCTTCTACCGCCATAGGATAGTGATCGCGTACAGCATATTTGTTTTCTCCGTAGATAACCTCCCACGTCTTTCCGTTGTCTTTTGAACTCACGCAGCGAAGCGTATCGGTATCCAGAAAAGTAAACTCGTCAAAAAGAATAAAAGATTTCCGGTAGGAATATCCGAACTCCAGTTCCTGATCTTCGAGTTCTCCGACCATTTTCTTTATCTTACCCTTGCCATCCGTAAGCGCTAAGCCCAGCTTTCCTTTAAACGTAGAATACGATCTGTGCAGCAGACTGTTGGCTGAAACAATGAAAGGATTTCTACCTATCAGTATCACATCAAGCCCGCCCTCCGGACCGTAGTATATTATGTCGGAAGCATTCGGCGTCACAGATTTCTGTATTCCGGCTATAATCTCATGATTATTCTTGTAGTTGGGCATCGTGCCTCCTTTCAACGATGAGAGTTTATAGTAGCCATTGTAGCGCCCATCCCATCCGAAGTTGATAGAATAAGTATCATTATCGCCATATCCATCACAGACAAACATGTGTCCCGCGTCATCGGTTTCGGCATCTCCTCCATATATAACCGGACGCTTTGCATCTATCTCGCTCCGGATTAATTTATCCCATTCAGCATTGCTATAGTCCTCCTTTCTGAATAATTTTATATGTTTCTTGTCAAAGCCAAAGTAGTTGCTAAGGCCTATGAAGGCATAGAAGGTGTCTGAAGAGGTACCATCCACGCCAAATTCCGATTCAGCAGCTATCGCGCAATGATACATCAATTTACTGACAGCCGCTCGCTGTGTGGAGTTTTTATATGAAGACGTTTTGCCCGGCATATTGTCATAGTCATAAGCCCCAAAATTCACACTCAGCGTCTTGTTTCCTGCCTGCCAGGTGTATGAATAACTGCCCGTACCCGTGGCTTTATAACCGTTGTCGGCATGATATTTTACAATAACTCCCATAGAAACTGCCACGCAACCTGCGACCGTTCGCTCCCCTGCCAGCGTTGGACACAACTGATTATAGGGTTCGCTTTGTCCCCACTCTGCTGTATTCAGACTAACCGTTTTCCGCAGTTCGATACCTGTCCGCGAAGTTTCCGACTCAAGTTCCGCCCATTCCGGATTGGGTGGCAGATCGTGATTTCCCTTCGCTATCCAGGCGATTTCATCACTGTAATGCTTCAACCAGGCTCTCAGGTTTGCAGGCAGACTGTCCGGATCAAAAGCGCCCTTGAAGGAACTTCCCAGGATGGGACAGGCACGGTCGTCGCCCGACACGATGATAAAACCATCGCCGTCTGCGGTATTGAAGACATAAAAATAATTGTCCACACCTGCCGACGACCGTAAATTCACCGCATCGGCCTTCGCTGTGTAAACCAGCGTAAGCGGATTGTTCATACTGCTTCGTAACAAAGCTTTATCCGACAGGCGATAATACTGCGTGGCAATTTTTAACGCTTTTTCTGTCGGAACATTTTCGGCCTGTATATAAGAAAACAGGCTCAAACTCATCAATAAAGTAAAAATCTTTTTCATCTTTTTTCTGTTTATGCCCGCAAAGGGCGATTAATAATTTTGTTCTTTCATTTTATTGGAGGGCGCCGAACCTGCAAATCTATCATCCGGAGTAATTTTTTTTGCTGATGACCGCAGTCCGTTTTTATGAACGGTTTCCTGTTCAGTCAAAAAAATATTTGTATATGCCCTGTTTTTAGAAAATCGTTTTCAGAACATCGAAACAGGAAAAATACCCATTTATAGGTATTTGGAATTTGCCAATATGCCGTATTTTTGTTCCAAATTTGCACAATGAAATTATCGGAACTAAAAACAGGAGACAGTGGACTGATTGTCAAAGTCATGGGGCGTGGCGTGTTTCGCAGGAAAATCACCGAAATGGGTTTCATTCGAGGAAAAGAAGTACGGGTAATCCAGAATGCGCCGCTCAAAGACCCTATCCAGTACCGGATTATGGGATACGACGTGTCGCTCCGGCGAAACGATGCGAGCCTGATTGAGGTGGTCTCTCCGACAGAACAACACATGGATACCTCTGCAGAAACGTCCGAAACGGCCACCCCGGCCTACACTTATTCTCAAGAAGATTTGCACAGCATTGCCCTGAAAAAGGGAAAAACAATCAACGTCGCATTAGTCGGCAATCCCAATTCGGGAAAAACATCGCTATTCAATTGCGCATCAGGCGCGCACGAACATGTAGGCAATTACGTCGGCGTGACCGTCGATGCAAAAAAGGCCGAATTTAAGCAAAACGGTTACATTTTCAATCTTGTCGACCTGCCCGGAACATATTCACTGTCGAGCGCTACTGCCGAAGAAAGATATGTGCGTGACTACCTGAACAACGAATACCCCGACGTAGTCATCAACGTAGTCGATGCTTCAAATCTCGAACGAAATCTGTATCTTACCTGCCAACTGATCGACATGGACATGCGCACTGTAATGGCTCTCAATATGTTCGATGTGCTGAAGAAAAATGCGGATGAATTTGACTACCCTTCGCTGTCCGGAATGCTCGGCATACCGATGGTGCCGACAAACGGACGCACAGGAAAAGGGCTTCGGGAACTTTTCGACCACATCATCCAAATATACGAAGGGACAGACCCCGTATTGCGCCACGTACATATTAATTACGGCCAAACGCTCGAAACAGGCATCCTGCGAGTGAGAGACGCCTTGCAGGCAAACGGACATATTGAAGACAGCCGGTCGAAACGTTATCTGGCCATTAAATTGCTGGAACGGGACACCGAAACTGAAGAGTATATCCGGCGGATTCCATCGAACGAAAACATTTTCAGAGAAAGAGACAAAAATATTACGCAAATTGAATCATTACTGCTGACGGATAGCGAGACCGCCTTTACCGATGCGCGCTACGGATTTATCTCGGGAGCGCTGTGCGAAACGTTCACTCCTAACAAAATCACTGAAATAACCCATACCCGGATAATTGATACCTTCACGACGCACAAGGTGCTTGGATTCCCGATATTCCTGCTGTTCATGTGGATCATGTTCGAAACCACATTCCGACTTGGGGAGTATCCCATGAACTGGATCGAAGACCTGGTGGGCATCACAAGTCAGTTCGTACGGCTCCACATGGCGGAAGGCCCGCTGAAAGACCTGCTGGTCGACGGCATTATCTCCGGCGTGGGAGGCGTCATCGTTTTCCTGCCCAACATCATGATACTCTATGCCTTCATTTCACTGATGGAAGACTCGGGATACATGGCGCGGGCGGCGTTTATCATGGACAAATTAATGCACAAAATGGGATTGCACGGCAAATCGTTTATTTCATTGATAATGGGTTTCGGCTGCAATGTGCCGGCTATCCTGTCGACCAGAACAATCGAAAGCCGCAACAGCCGCATCCTCACGATGCTGATCAACCCGCTGATGAGTTGCAGCGCGCGGTTACCCGTGTACCTGATTTTTATCGGCGCGTTCTTTTCCGAACATGCAGGATTTGTTCTTTTTATTCTGTACACTTCGGGCATTTTACTCGCCATTGTGCTGGCAAGACTGTTCAAACGTTTTTTCTTCAGAGAAGAAGATATTCCTTTCGTAATGGAACTCCCGCCCTACCGTATGCCGACTGCCCGTTCGATAATTATCCACATGTGGGACAAGGCGCAACAGTATCTGCGAAAAATGGGAGGAATCATCCTCACCGCATCAATTATCATCTGGTTTTTAGGATACTTCCCCAGACAGGAAGCGCAAGGAAAACAATACGAACAACAGATAGCCGCAATCGAACAGTCAGTCCAGCCTCAACAGGAAAAAGAAAGCAAAATAGCCGAACTGAATCGCATGCAAGCAATTGAGCATCAGGAAAATTCGTATATAGGGCACATCGGCCGCGCCATACAGCCCGTGTTAAGTCCGCTGGGATTCGACTGGAAAATCAGCGTAAGCCTTTTGACGGGGATGATGGCGAAGGAAGTCGTAGTAAGCACGTTAAGCGTACTGTACACGGGTGAGGATACCGACGAGGTACAGTTGTCCAAAAGACTGAAAGAGAGCACGGACGCCGGAGGGAATCGCATATTTACGCCCCTGGTAGCCCTCAGCCTGATGTTCCTTGTGCTGATATATTTTCCCTGCATATCGACCATTACCGCCATCGTAAAGGAATCCCATTCATGGAAATGGGGCGCATTTGTCATTGTATACACTTGCGTACTGGCATGGTGCGTCTCATTCGTCATTTACCAAGTCGGAAGTCTGTTTGTCTGAAAAAGAAAGGTCTACACGTATGTGGCAGGAAATCGCAATTATCATCATCGGAACGCTCGCTTCGGCATATGCCGGATGGAAGATATACCGCCTGTTCGCCCCGTCCGACAAGCGTACGCCGTGCGACAGTTGCCGTCGGGACTGCCCGATGAAAGCGCCGGACAGGCAAACCGGCAGAAAGCGATGATGCGTTTTCGGAAAAAATGACGGCGCAGGCCGACGGTCAAACTGCCGGCGGAGGCGGGGCGCTGCCGCCTGAAAAAGGGTGCGCAGGATACGGCTGTTTATTTTTCCGGACAGACTCGGACATCACAGAATCATGCCCCGCGCCGTACGGTCGCCGCGCCCTGCGTTCACCGTTCACCGGTTCCGTTTCTTGACGATTTTGACCGCCACACGGCTTTTCCCCGTGGATACGACGGCCACATACAGGCCTTTCGGCCATGATGCGGCATGGACGTATTCGCTGCTGCCTGCCACCGGCCGCGAGAGCAGCAGACGGCCGGAAATGTCCGTCACCGTCAGTTGCGCGGGCTGCGTCAGGCCGGTTATGCGGAAACCGTCCGTTACGGGATTCGGGAAAATCCGTACCGCGGGCGTTTCAGTCGGTTCAGCGCCGCCGTCCGCCTCCGCCTCCGCCGGGACATATCCGCTTTCGGCAATGACACGCCGGCCGGCCTGTGTCTGAAGCCATTCATATATTTTAAAGGCCGTTGAGCCGCGATCCGTATCGGAACGGATGAGCGCATACACGTCGGCGACGAACGGGTAGGTTTTGTCGTTTATCGAACCGGCATCGGAAGTCACTCCGTCTATCGCAATGCTTTTCACATGCTCCGACCCGACTGCATCGCGAATAATGTATTCCCTGTAATAATGAGGCGTAAAACAGATGCCCCCGGGGTGGTCTGCGATTTCCGTGAAAACCCGCGCCATGGTCGTGATCACATCATCGTCGAAGCCTGTCTCCCAGTCGGACATGCCGGCGTGGTTCATCACGATTTCCTTCATCATTTCCTG
>JAIRLL010000220.1 GCA_031259505.1 Tannerella sp. | reverse complement strand
GAGAGAGAGAGAGCGAGAGAGAGAGAGAGAGAGAGAGAGAGAGAGATGGACGCCTTGCGTTACGCGCGCGTATAATAGCATCTTCCAATCAATTAAAAAAATATTCTCATCCTGTTTTCTCTGCATTCTCTGCAGTTTTAAGAAGGAAAATAACGCTTTCCGCGGAAAGAGGGACTTTGTGTACCGCTTTCCCGGAGGTATTATCTATAACTATTTTATTAAACACTCAACATTTAATTTATGAGAAAAAGTAATCTTTTATTATGTAGGAGGGACACATGGCGTAAAGCGCTGTATGCGCTGTGTATCCTCAGTTGTTCGCTCGCACTTCATGCGCAGAAGCGTGTGAGCGGAACGGTGGTCGACATGAGCGACGAAGCGATCATCGGAGCCAATGTCGTCGAAAAAGGCACTCTCAACGGCGTCACTACCGACATCGACGGGAAGTTTTCAATCAGTGTGGCGGACGGCGCCGTGCTGCAAATATCGTACATCGGCTACGTGATGCAGGAGGTAAAAATCACGCCGCAGAGCGGCAGCGTGATGACCGTCAGGCTTCAGGACGACAACCAGTTGCTCGACGAGGTAGTCGTTGTCGGATACGGCACGCAGAAAAAGGTGACGCTGTCGGGTTCAATCAGTACCGTGAAGGGCGAAGACATAGTGAAATCGCCTGCAATCGAAGCCACCCACATGCTGACCGGGCTTATGCCCGGACTGTCCATCATCCAGCGCAGCGCCGAACCGGGGGGCGGGACGGAGACACGCGACGGAACAATGATTCGCATACGTGGCGTCAACACGCTGGGCAACAATGATCCGCTGATAGTAGTAGACGGCGTGCCCGGACGTTCGCTTTCGCAGATCGACGAAAATTCCATCGAAAGCGTCACTGTCCTCAAAGACGCTTCGGCAGCCATCTACGGCTCGCGGGCGGCCAACGGCGTAATCCTGATCACGACCAAGCGCGGGAAAGACGGCAAGCCGACCGTCACGCTCAACCTGAACCAGGGATTCAGCCAGCCCACGCGCCTGCCGAAAATGAGCAACGGCTCGGAATATGCGACCATGCTGAACGAAATCGACCTGTACCAGGGACGTACTCCGCGCTATACGGACGAGGAAATCCAGCGGTTTACGAGCGGCTCCGATCCGTGGCGATATCCGAACACCGACTGGCTGGCGGAGACGTTCAAACCGTGGTCGAGCCAAAACAACATCAATGCCGCCATCAGCGGCGGGCGCGACGACGTGAAGTACCACGTCGCGGCCGGCACCAAATATCAGGACGCCTTCTATCGCAACAGCGTCAGCGACTACCGCCAGGTCGACCTGCGCAGCAATATCGACGTCAAACTGTCAGAATACGTCAAGGCATCGCTCGACATCTACGGACGGATGGGAGACAGGACAGCTCCGACGCGCGGATACGGCACGATATTCAGGGCTGCCATCAAGGGCGACCCCAACGTGCATGCCGTGTGGCCCGACGGTACGCCCGGGCCTGACATCCTCGAAGGCGCCAATCCGCTGACCATATCGACCAACGCGGCAGGGTATGACCGCCGCAAGACGTATTCGGTAAACTCTACCGCGAAGATTAACATCGTCGTGCCGTGGGTCAAAGGGCTGTCGTTCGACGGAAGCGTCAACTACGACAAGTCGATGCAGAACCGCACGCGCTGGGAAACGCCGTGGGAAGTGAATACGTGGGACGGCAAAACGCTCAAGCCCGACGGCACGCCGCAACTGGCCTCGGCCATGGTGCCGTTCAACGACGCGAGGCTAACGCGGTATCTGGTGGACAACCAGACTCTGCTGATCAACGGCGTACTGAATTACAGCAACAAATTCGGCAACCATTCGCTCGCCCTGCTGGCCGGCATGGAAACGATCGAAGAGACGGGCAACGACTTTGAGGCCTACAGGCGCTACTTTGCCTCCACGGCCATACCCGAACTGTTTGCCGGCGGCACGCAGGACATAAACAACACCGGGAAGTCGTATCAGAGGGCAAGGCTGAACTATTTCGGTCGCGTCAACTACAACTATCTAGAAAAATATCTTGTCGAATTTGTATGGCGCTACGACGGCTCGTATATTTTCCCCAAAGAAAACCGTTTCGGATTCTTCCCCGGCGTTTCGCTCGGATACCGCATATCGGAAGAGCAGTTCTGGAAAGAAAATGTGCCGCTGCTCGAAGAAATGAAAATACGCTTCTCGTTCGGACAGACGGGTAACGACCGCATCGACGAATGGCAATACCTCTCTTCCTACGCCTACTCGTCGTACGTATACAACTTCGGGATAACCGAAGCGGGCAAAATATCCTACGAATCGCGCATCCCCAATACCGGCATCACGTGGGAGAAGGCCAACCAGATGGACATTGGCTTCGAGACGTATCTGCTGAACAGCAAGCTGTTTTTCGAGTTTGACTGGTTCGACTACCGCCGTTCGAACATTCTGTGGAAGCGTAACGCCTCGATTCCGCAGTCGACGGGACTGACCCTTCCGCGCGAGAATATCGGCAAGGTGACAAACCGCGGCTTCGACTTCCAGGTCAGGTATCAGGACAGGATCGGGAAAGTCGGGTACAACGTTTCGTTAAACGGCGGCTACGCCCGCAACAAGATCACGTTCTGGGACGAAACGCCCGGGCGCGACCCGTGGCAGGTATCTACGGGGCATCCCATCCCGACTAATCCGGATAATGTGGACGAAGACCTCTACTATCAGGCCATCGGCATCTTCCGCGACCAGGCAGCCATCGACGCCTATCCGCACTGGGAAAACGCCCGCCCCGGCGACATCATCTTCAAGGATGTAAACGGCGACGGCAAAATCACCGGGCTGGACCGCGTGCGCAGCGACAAAAACAACGTCCCGCGCTTCACGGGCGGACTCAAACTGGGCATCAACTACAGGCAGTTCGACCTCTCGGCGCTCTTCCAGGGTGCGGCCGGCGCCGTACGCTTCGTGTCGATAGAAAGCGGTTTGATAGGCAACTTCACGAAATATTTCTACGACAACCGCTGGACGTCCGACAATATCGACGCGCCCGGACCGAGAGCATACAACCGCGATGCCGAATACTGGCGCAGCAACCGCAATACCTTCTTCCTGTACAATTCCGACTACGTCCGCCTGAAGACGCTGGAACTGGGATATTCCATTCCCAAACCGCTCGCCGGACGTCTCGGCTTCCGTAACATACGCTTCTTTGCGAGCGCATACAACCTGCTCACTTTCACGTCGCGCGAGATGAAGGATTTCGACCCCGAATCCAACAGCAACGATATCGGCGGGCAAAGCCAGCCATACCCCTCGCAGAAAGTCATCAACGGGGGAATAAGTCTTACATTTAAATAACACAGCAAGTCATGAACGCATATTCAAAAATTAAAAGTATCATACTGAGCGCAGCCATCGTCACGTCGCTCGGTTCGTGCGGAGATTTCCTGGACAGGGAACCTCTCGACCAGTATGGCGAAACCGCCGTGTGGAGTGATTTACCCATGATCGAACATTTCGTGAACAACATCTACTGGTACCTCGGTCACAGTTTCGACCGTCCGATGCTGGGCGTCTTTACGGACGAAGCGATATTCGACCCCGGTTCCGACCAGGGGCACGCCAACGTGCTCAAAAGCCTCATCACGCCGAGCGACTACGGCATCTTCGACTCCTGGAGCCGCTCGCAGAAAATGCGCTGGGAACATCACTACAAGTACATCCGCGCCTGCAACCTCTTCTTCGACCAGGTGGCGCAGCATACCTACGCCAACGAAGCGCTAAAGGACAGGCTCACCGGCGAAGTGTACTTCCTGCGCGCATACCACTATCACAACCTCGTCTTCCTCTACGGCGGCGCGCCGATTGTGGAACACGCCTACGGGCTTGACGACGACTTTCAGGCTCCCCGCAACTCGTTCGAAGAATGTATCAAATTCATTGCGGACGACTGCGACAAAGCCGCCGCCCTGCTGCCGCTCGCTCACACGGGCAGCAACTACGGCCGGGCGACGAAGGGCGCCGCCCTGTCGCTGAAGGCGCGGACGCTGCTCTATGCCGCCAGCGACCTGTACAACTGCAACGCATCCTGGGCGCCGGGGTATTCGAATCCCGAACTCGTCGGCTACGTCGGCGGCGACCGGACGGCGCGCTGGAGAGCTGCCAAAGAGGCGGCGCGCGCCGTGATCGACCTCGGCGTCTACAGCCTGCACAAGGCCGTGCCGGCGCCGGGCGACTCCGTGGCACGCAACTACGACGAAATCTTCACCCTCGAACAGACGAGCGAGAATATCTTTACGCGGAACTTCACACAGGCCAACCAGGTATGGACGATGGACATCGCGCAGCAGAATCTCCCCGCCGGATACAAGGGATGGGCAAACACGCAGCCCGTAAACAGCCTGGTCGACGACTTCGAGATGGCCAACGGTGACAAGTTCAGCTGGGACAACCCCGAACACGCGGCCAACCCCTACCTGGCCCGCGACCCGCGCTTCTACGTCGACATCTTCTTCGACGGCTCGTCGTGGCGACCGCGTCCGGACGACGTCAAGGCTGCCGACCCCGTCGGAATACTCCAGACCGGCAACTACGAACAGCCCGACGGCTCGTTCGCCGGCGGACTGGATGCATACGTCAACCCCGTCACGTCGTGGAACGGCACGTTCACTTCATACTATCTCCGCAAATTCCAGAACATAGCAGTCGACTCGCCGAAGGAACGCACCACTACGCCGTGGCACTTCATCCGCTACGCCGAAATACTCCTCAGCTATGCCGAAGCCTGCATCGAACTGGGTGAATACGCCGAAGCGCGAACGGCTATCAACCGGATACGTACGCGCGCAGGGATGCCCGACATAACCGGCAGCGACGCCGAACTCAGAGACAAACTGCGCCACGAACGTAAGATAGAACTGCTTTTCGAAGACCACCGCTTCTTCGACATACGCCGCTGGATGATTGCACCGCAGGTCATTGTCGACGCCTACGGGCTGAATATCCGCTACCGCCTCGGACAGGCGCGCCCGGAATACAACATCCTCCGCGTGCTGGAGTGCGACTGGAAAGACCGCTTCTATTTCATGCCCATAAAACTCGACGAGATGAACCGTAATCAGGCGCTTGTACAGAATCCGCTGTACGATTGAAGACTGAATGACTGAATATTTTCAACGCAAAGGCACGGAGAGCGCGAAACCTCCGTGTCCTTTGCGCTGAAAAAAATCAGTCGCCGCAGAAAATATAAACAAAAGAATCACGTTATTTGTAATAAAAGAAAAACAGACACAATCATGAAAACTGTAACAACTGTTCTGTGCATGTTGCCGCTTTGCCTGCTGGCATCGTGCAAAAAAACGCCGGCGGCCGTCGCCGCCGACGAGCCTGTCAGGGCATACTGTATCGACTACAACTGGGGCGAAGGAGGCGCACACGGATTTGCACGTCCGGGACTGTGGGCCGACGCCGATCCCGAAGCACATGTTCGCTGGTATGCCGACCTCGGATGCAACGTCATCCAGTCCTTTGCCGTCTCCTGCAACGGCTACGCATGGTACAAAAACGGCATCATCCCCGAACAGCCCGGCCTGAAACACGACTTTCTGACCGAACAGGTACGCCTCGCCCGTCCGCTCGGCATGAAGGTGATAGGCTACTTCTGCGCAGGCGCCAACAACAAGTGGGAAGAAGACCATCCCGACCTTTGCTATCAGATGGACGGACAGCAGATACCGTTCACGCAGCAGTATCTCGACTACCTCTGCGCCTCCATCGACGACGCCATCCGCAAGACCGGCATCGACGGCATCATGCTCGACTGGTTCTACAACCCCGGCGGCGGACGCAGCCCGCTCCCTCCGCTCCGATGGCTGCCCTGCGAACAGGAAATGTATCGCGAACTGACGGGCGAAGATTTTCCGGGAACAGACAGCATGACCGCCGAAACGGAACTCTCATTCCGCCGCAAAGCAATCGACCGTGCCTGGAAACAGATCAGGGAAACTGCAAAACGGGCAAAATCCGACTGCATCATCTGGCTGACAGCCTACGAAGTGAACAGTGAGGAATATCAGGGCAATTCCGTCCTGAAAGAAGTGGACTGGCTGATGAACGAATCCGGCGACATCGAACGCACGCAGGCCATGCAGTCCCTCGTCGGCACGCACACCAAACTCATCACCTGCCTGGCCAACTGGAACGGACAGAATCCGCTCGAAACCGTCCCCGACGCCCTCGCACGCGGCATCGGCATATACGGCTTCACGAAACCCGTCGCCGGTTCCGCCATGCCGCCCGTCGACACTTACCTCGCCGCACGGCTCGATACCCTGCAGGGCGACGCGCTGAACATCGCCGTCCTCGCGCGCTGCTTCAATGGACTGCCGCCCGGGGAATGACTGAATAACCGGGGGAAAAGATGTCATTGCCGGCAACAACGGTATCTCCGTCATTGCGGGGAGCGAAGTGACGAAGCAATCCAGTACCGGACGCGAACCCGGATTGCTTCCTGCTTCGCGCCTCGCAGTCGCAGGAGCGTATCCGGCGTCATCTTTTTTTTGCGTCGCCATGCGAAAATAATTTTTGTGTGATTATAAAAAGCGCTAACTTTACAGCAAAAATACGGAAGACATGAATGAAGACATCAGCAT
>JAIRLL010000212.1 GCA_031259505.1 Tannerella sp. | reverse complement strand
ATAATTTTAGTATGTATATATTATTAATGTATATGTTTGTTCACTTTTTTTGCGCCTCTTCGCATCCAACGTACTTCGCAGCCTTTGCCAGGGCTTCGTTGATGTGCGAACAGATGTTTTCAAGTCCGATGCGTTTATCCATTCCGTTTTTTATCAGCAATTCGTATACTTTCGGATTGACGCCCGAGAGGATGATGCGAATGTTTTCCTTTTGCGACAGGCGGCAGAGGCTCTCCAGATTGTGCAGCCCGGTAGAATCCATGAACGGCACCTTGCGCATGCGTATGATGCGCACGAGCGGCTTGTCGCCCATCCGGCGCATACACTCGTCGAACCTGTTGGCTATCCCGAAAAAGAACGGCCCGTTAATTTCGTATACCTCCACGCCTTTGGGCACTTTCAGCACTTCTTCGTCGCGCGGCATTTCCACATCTTCGGAGAGGTTGATGCTCTCGGTCGTCACCGACACTTTCGTGGTTTCCATCATCCGCCTCATGAACAGAAGCATTGCCAGGAGCAGTCCGATTTCAATCGCAATCGTGAGATCGAAGACGACGGTGAGCAGGAAAGTGGTAAGCAAGACGGTCACATCGCTTTTCGGGTTTTTCAGCAGCGAGCGGAACGTGCGCCATTCGCTCATGTTGTACGCGACAACCATCAGCACGCCTGCGAGGCATGCCATGGGGATATGTTTCGTCAGCGGCCCGAGGAAGAGCAGAATCAGCGACAGTACGACGGCGTGGACAATACCTGCGACCGGCGTACGGCCTCCGTTGTTGATATTGGTCATCGTGCGAGCAATGGCGCCCGTCACCGGGATGCCGCCGAAAAGTGGCGTGACGATGTTGGCTGCCCCCTGTGCAATCAGTTCCGTATTGGAATGATGCCTGTCGCCCACCACGCCGTCCGCAACCGTGGCCGACAGGAGCGACTCGATGGCGCCCAGCATGGCAATCGTAAAAGCAGAGGGCAGCAGCAGGTTGACAGTCTCCATGTTGATGGAAAGAGCTTCGGGACGGGGCAGCGATGCATTGATGACAAAGCGGTCGCCGATAGTCTCGATGCCGGTTATCCCCGCATAGGTACGGAGAAAATACACCACAACCGTCATGACGATGATCGCGACAAGCGAACCGGGAATCTTCTTAATAAAACGCGGCGTGAGAAAGATCACCGCGATGCTCGCCGCGCCGACAAGTATCGACCACAGCGACGCCGTATCAACATGCTGCGCATAAGCAATCCATTTCGACGCAAAATCGGCGGGCATCTTTTCGATGGTCATCCCCGTCAAATCCTTCACCTGCGTAGTGAAAATCGTCAACGCAATGCCGCTCGTGAAGCCTACGACAATCGGGTACGGAATAAATTTGATAATCGTTCCCAGGCGCAACACGCCCATCAGTACCAGAAACAGTCCGGCAAGGATGGTCGCAATCGCCAGTCCTTCCACGCCGAAGTTCTGGATGACACCGTATACAATCACGATGAAGGCGCCCGTCGGGCCGCCAATCTGTACCGAGCTGCCGCTCAGAAACGAGACGATAAAGCCGCCGATAATCGCCGTAATCAATCCCTTTTCAGGCGATACGCCGGATGCAATACCAAACGCGATCGCAAGCGGCAATGCCACAATCCCGACGATAATGCCAGCCATCAAATCGCTTGCAAATTTTGCTTTCGTGTACGATTTCAATGCCGACAGCAGTCTGGGACGGAAATCAAGTGTCAGTTTCATTCTTCTTCTTTTTCAAAATTCAAAATTCATGCCTCGCACAACAGTTGTAAATTCGCGGCAAAGATAGTCACAACGGCAAAATTTTCTGATATAATCGCTCAATTAATTCATCACAATTTATACTTCGCACAAGCCGGAGTTGTTGCAACTCTTTGAGTTTTTGAATCTTGAATCTTGAATTTTGACTCCTTGACTTTTTTAACAAAGAATAGGAATAACAACGATACTTTATAAATAAAATATGACGTATCTTTGGGCGAATAAAAAAATGGTATGTATTATGGAAAAAAGTATTAAAGGAACGCAAACAGAAAAGAATCTGTTGAAATCGTTTGCCGGCGAATCGCAGGCAAGGTCTCGCTACACGTTTTTTGCCAGTGTAGCCAGGAAGGAAGGATATGAACAAATATCCGGTGTATTTACCGAAACGGCCGAGCAGGAGAAGGAACATGCCAAACGTTTCTTCAAATTCCTCGAAGGAGGGGTAGTGGAAATAACGGCATCGTATCCTGCAGGAGTAATCGGCACGACCGAAGAAAACCTGGCAGCGGCAGTTGCGGGCGAAAATGAAGAGTGGACGGAATTGTATCCGACGTTCGCCGACGTGGCCGAAGCGGAAGGATTCAAGGAAATAGCCGTCGCTTTCCGCATGATTGCCCGCGTGGAAGAAGAGCACGAAATCCGTTATCGCACACTGCTTGCCAACCTTACGGGCGGCGCTGTTTTCAGCA
The DNA here is from genome assembly GCA_031259505.1 of Tannerella sp. Taxonomy (GTDB): domain Bacteria; phylum Bacteroidota; class Bacteroidia; order Bacteroidales; family Tannerellaceae; genus Tannerella. The sequence continues at coordinate 1,006 of JAIRLL010000212.1, read as the reverse complement.
AAGACGAGGCGATAGAATGGCAGTGCCGCAATTGCGGGTATGTGCACAAAGGCAAGAATGCGCCGCAGAAATGTCCGGCCTGCGCCCATCCGCAAGCCTATTTCGAGCCGAAAAAGGAGAATTACTGAGACGGATAAACGGTATTTTTTCGAAAACCGGTAATCCGCACTGGTTCGGACGGGCTTCTGCCTCACTGCAAACGGAACGGGGCAGAATCCTGTTCAGCCGAAAATGACAGTTTTCAGTTCTGCTTTTCAGGCAGAAGTAGCTGTGTGCCCGTTTGGATGCACCTTACTCGAAATTATTATTTTTTCTTCAGTCGAAAATAATCTCTATCTTTACGCCATCATAATTTAAAAAAAACAGGATATATGAAAAACAAATTATTATCAGTATGTATTTTTGTGCTGTGCGGCATGGCAGCCTTTGCTCAGAAGGACGAATGGAAAGATCCCAAAGTCAATGCGGTAAACCGTTTGCCGATGCACACGAGCTATTTTGCTTACGAATCCGAACAGACGGCTTTGGACGGAGTGAAGGAAAACTCAACCCGTTTTTTGAGTCTTAACGGTTTATGGCGTTTTAACTGGGTCAGGAACGCCGGCGAACGTCCGACCGGTTTCTTTGCGACCGACTTCAACGACAGGGGCTGGGCTTTCATGCACGTGCCCGGATTGTGGGAACTGAACGGTTACGGCGATCCGCTGTACCTGAACATCGGCTATGCCTGGCGAAATCAATTCAAAAACGACCCGCCCCGGTTTCCCGAAGAAAACAATCACGTGGGTTCGTACCGCCGCGAGATTACTCTTCCGGCCGACTGGAGCGGGAAACAGATTTTTGCGCACTTCGGTTCCGTCACTTCCAATATCTATTTGTGGATTAACGGGAGATATGTCGGTTACAGCGAAGACAGCAAGCTGGAAGCCGAGTTCAACCTGACCTCCTTCCTCCGGCCGGGCAAAAACCTCATCGCTTTCCAGGTATTCCGCTGGTGCGACGGCTC